>JAOZUU010000089.1 GCA_029938515.1 Desulfobacterales bacterium
AGGCATATTAAAGGATGCATCATCCAGCTGGTTGGAAAGATGAGCGGCAAGGACCTGATTCACATCACCCACAATGCCGCAGATCAATTGAATATCAGTGCCATGTATCATATGGTCCATCATCTCACTGATGGCGCAGCAGATGATCACATTAACGTTCATTTTTTTTATCAGGTTAAACCGCTCAACAAGTGAAAATTTTACAAGGGAAATTTCCTGCCTGCTGATTTCACTGTCTTGATCAAAATCTATGATCAGCAGCCGGGTACAATTGTCTAAAACCGGTGAAACCCTTTTATGAAATACGGGGATGGCAATTCGGATCATTTCTAATCCTCATGCTGATGATGCCACAGTTAATTTGCAAACAGGTTTTTGATCCAGGTTTTTGATCCAGTTTTTTGATAATAGGCATTTGGCCCAAAGTCGGTTTGTTTCAGGTGCAGCCGCACGAGGATGCCAGTTCCGACTTGTATTCGGCATTGGCCAGGGACCACCAGAGCGGGTTGATGTGCGTATCTTCAGGCAGTTTATTACAGACCGCCTTGTCGGTCGAATGACAATGGTCGCAATGAAAAGTCTGATCGTATAAAACATCTGCCTTATCCAGTTCAATATCCTGTTCATCCGGGTGATGTGCCTGAAAATCGATACGGTGATGGTGGCCGTCGGCCGGGCCAAAGAAAACAGATGCTGAATAACAATGGATATCCGGTGCATCCGCACACTCAAATGTGGCGCCGCCCGTATAAACGTATTCAAATCCGGAGGAGCGGGTGATGCGCAGCCGTATCGGTTTTGTTTTACTATAAAATGCATACATGGAAAGGAGCCGGTCAAAAAATAGATACCCCAGCTTCCATCCCGGCACTGAGCGGTCTGTTTCGCCTTTTGCAAAATTTCTGCTTTTTCCGATCAGCTCATATTCCTGAACCCTCTCTTTTTCATAACCGATCCGCATGGTGTCCAGGCTCTCCAGGGTGAAACATGCCATGTCGTCATCTATACCCACCTCATATTCCATAGCGGCTACATTGAACAGGGATCCGGAAAGCCTCTCCCGGTCTTCAAAGCGCGGCGTATGGGTGTCATCGAAAAAACAGGACTGTGTTAAATGCCGTTCCTGGAAAGAAAAGGAGTTGAATACGTCCCGGTCGGCATAAGGGTAGTATTTGACCGTAAAAATACCCCGTGCTGTTTTTGGATGATATTCACTAACCGAGGTTTCAGATAGTTGAAGATGGTAAACACCCTGGGCATCTGAAATCCAGAAATACCAAGCGGGTGCGTTCCCCCAGATCTGACTGACCCCTTCAATCCCGAGCAGATTTTTAACTCTGTCAACCCAAGAAACAGTGGCCAGCATGCCATCAATTTTATTTCGAAACAAACTTTCCGGATCGATTGTCACTCTGGTCCTTTCATCAAAATGAGTTCTTTCACGATATCAATTTTTTCTCGGCCCTCGGTTTTGATTCCATTCATTCGTGCGGTTTCCAGTAGAATATCATCCGGATAGGCCAGTGTCAGAGCGTAGCTCGATTCGTAAGATTCAAAGAACCTGTCAATTTCTTCCCGCTCCTTTGCTGCCTGTAAGCCGGCTCTGAAACTCTCAATGAAATTTCCGGCTTGCAGGCGTGGATAATCTGTTAAAAATTGCCGCTTGTTTTTATCCATTATCTTCTACTCCCGGCTTAATTTTTTTCAATGGCCACCCGTTGAAAAATTCATTCTGAATGATAATGATGCTCAGAAAAAGCAGCGTCCATACAAGCGGTGTGTCACCCGGTTGTGCGAATCCTTCAACTTTCGCCAGAAAGAAAGTGGCCAAAGGAGAGTAATAGAACCAGTAAAGCAGCATGCCGATGGCAATGGCGAGCAGGGTCCTTATAAGGGCCCGTAGCCACAGGCGATTCAGATTTGGAAAGTTGTTAAAATAGTTTTTGAGAATAAATGCGGCCAGGACAAAAAATCCGGAAATTTCACCTGCATGAATATAACGCCAGTCCGGCCCATCCGTGTACTGGCCGCCGACAAAGGCTTCATCCCACACGGAATCAAAGATCTGCAGGAAGATAAATAAAAGGATGATTCCCAATGTCAGGGTAGCGATAAAAGTGGCAAAACCCTTTCCGAAAGTGCCCTCACCATTTATTTCAAATTTCTTCCATGGCTGCCCTTCCCAGAGCAAATCCGAGAAGATTATCCAGGCCAGGATGCACAAAACAAGGCCGAGGCTGAAAAAAGCGCTCCCGGTGCTTGCAAGGGCTTCCCACCAAGGGGCGACACCCGCCTTGGATTGGGCGGGGTAAAAAAGATAGCAGATGTGGGAATGAAACAGGAAAATATAAAAAAGCGTGGTGAAAAAGAAGACGACGAAAAATTTCGACCATGCCCGGGTACCGGCACCGTCATTGTGCCAGGGCCACCGGCCGAATCCAAGGTCCCAAAATAAGGCTATCCAAAGAAACGCCGTAAAATAATAGAGAATGGCGGTTGATGCGTTTTCCCTTGCGGCAAAAGGCTCGGCACCGATACCGCCGCCGGCCACAATTGAATCCGGACTGAAATAGGCGATGCCAAACTTACCGATAAACCCCCAGAAAACCAGGTAATTGATAACGCCCATAAGAAGAAAGGAAATAAACGTCCACAATAGTCCCCTGAGGATGACATTTTTATTTTTGGATTGATTCTCAAACCAGGAATTATAGTCAAGAACTTTGGTCAGCAGTATGAGGCCTGACAGGAAAACGACGATTAGAGAAAAGCCGTACATCGGTGTATATAGTTTCATCACCGTGTTCGGGTTCATAAGAATATACCAGAGGACCCAGACGATACAAAAAACACCGGCCAGATTGATCACACCGAAGAAGTAATTGAACCTGTTTTCTGTGCTGTCGGTAGCCATATCATTCCTCCTTGGAAAAGATGGAAAGAAGGGAAAAGGTCAATCAGCACAAGCATCTTCTCCCTTCCAGCCTGAAGTGCGGCCTCTATAACAGGAAAATGCCCGTTCCTAAAAGGTGACGGTGTCGCCATTGGTCAGAAAGACATTGCTCGTCTTTGCGACCGTTGAATATTTTTTATAGGTCTTGTACTTATCGGTGCCCTTGACGACCGGGATACCTTGTGCCGCAGCCTTTTCAGCCCAGATCCAACCCGTACAGTGGTTGCAGCCCAGCTTCTGGATCTTAAAAGCCTTCACCCCTTTGATGATGTCATCAAATTTGGGATCCCAGGTTTCAAACAGGCTGATGTGGAGACCACCGTAACACCCGTAAGGTTTATATCCCTTAAAGTTTTTACGGGCATAGGAAAACAGGGAGAGGACTCCCGGATGGCAGCAGCCCGTTACGGTAACGATCCCCTTGTCTTTAACGTTAAAATAGAGCACATTTTCTCCCCGCACCCTAAGAAGAATGGGCACATCAAAGTTCCTTATGGCAACACCGGGCATCATCCGGTATATCCCTTCGCCCTTTTCACCCTTGGGGTCGCACAGCACCAACTTTCCGGTATGGGGCACGTCGTTTTTACAGATGTGCATCATTTCACCGGTATTCTTGTCCTTTGCCATATGGTGGGCCTTCTCTTTCAACAGCGCCATGTCCTCCGGATAATAGGTCTTTGGCGCATAAAAGGGGATATCCGCTTTGTGCTTCAGGGTCGATTCGATTCCCCAGAAGTGATCCAGGTGCCAGTGGGACAGAACCATGAATTCTATCTCGCCGCTTTTCAGCATTGCAGGGATGTTGTTCATTTCATAGATATAATCCATCCATTCGTTGTTCCAGCCCGTATCCAGTAAAAATTTTCTTTTTTTTCCTTCAAGAGTCGTTACTGTCATTAAAACAGAATACCCTCCGGCATTGTCCCATTTCCAGGGTATTATGTACTGGTTCGTCATTGCCCCACCGTAATCCATTATATCTTTTTTAAACAGATCGTTGTTAAACCAGCTCGTTTCGGTAAGGACATCAATCTTAAGATCCTTGATCTCTCCGATATCAATCTTTTTAGCGGCCTCGGCTTCACGGGTCAAAACACCCGCCCCCGTCATTGATGCCGCTATCCCAGTTGCAGCCATCGATTTTAAAAATGTTCTTCTTTTCATAACAACGCCTCCTTAATATTTGATTTCGGAATGCTTTCTCTGTTTTTTTGTTTTAGCCTGCTTCTCTTTCCATGCCTTTACGAAGATCATACAACAGATCGATAATCACTTCGCTTTCCTCTGCCGTTAAATCAAGACCGTAGCCATGCATCACGTTGACCACCAGATGCCAGTCATCTCTGGTCCGACCCGGTTTCTCGGGATCAGCAACAGACACATGGCAGTTCAGACATTTTTTTGCATAAATGGCATGGGCATTTTGGTGCTCCACCACTTTTTCGTTTTTCTGCTTGGCCGCACTTTGGGTCCCAATCAAAAATACCCCGCCCAGAATCAAGGTTGTACAAATGAATACGGCTAGGATGCCGCGCCCCTTGAAAAGATTCTTCATCATCTTACCCTCCTTTTCCTGGTTTTTTGGTTTTTGGTAAAATTGATTAGCTTAATTTTAGAATTAAAAATGGCTTAGAGGCAAAGTAATACAAAAAAATTTTGCAAAAACTATACCGGTAGTTGGCTTCAGATGAGAAAAAGCATTATCTATTTATTATTATAAGTATTTTTATTAAGGCATTTGCTTTTAGATTTGGAATGGTGTATCAATAAGGAACAAATTGTTCCACCACCATCGAAGAAAAAGAAACAAAATGAACCTGAAAACCGGAAAAAGCCGTAAGCCCATCTGTTGTAGCATCAATATGATCGGGTCATCTTTCTGGGGGCAACGCCGAGGAACACCATAAATGAAACCATCGGATAAAAATCTTGGGGAGCAGTATCAAAAAATACTGGATACCATTAGCGATGGTGTTTATTCGGTGGATCTTGACTGGCATGTCACATATTTTAACCGTGCAGCGGAAAAAATTACCGGAATCCCAAAAATAGAGGCCATTGGCCGCGCATGCTTCGAAGTATTCCGCAGCAATGTGTGTGAAAGCAATTGCATTATCCGCGAAACCCTGAACACCAACCGACCGATCCTAAATCGGCCCATCTATATTATCCGGGCGGATAAAAAAAAGATCCCCATCAGCGCCACAACCGCCATATTAAAAGATGCCAAAGGAAAGGTCACCGGCGGCGTGGTCACCTTCAGGGACCTGACCGACATTCGCAAGCTCAGAAAGGAGCTCTTTAAGCAGCACTCCTATGAAGATATCGTCAGCAAGAATCCTGAAATGCACAGAATTTTCTCA
This sequence comes from Desulfobacterales bacterium, assembly GCA_029938515.1. Lineage (GTDB taxonomy): Bacteria > Desulfobacterota > Desulfobacteria > Desulfobacterales > QNYZ01 > QNYZ01. Next base: position 5,320 of record JAOZUU010000089.1, read on the forward strand.
ATCCTGCCCCAAGTTGCCCGGAGCCACAGCACGGTTTTGATTGAAGGCGCAAGTGGTACGGGGAAAGAGCTTATTGCACGGGCGATTCACAACAACAGCTTTCACAAAAAAGGCCCTTTTGTTGCAGTCAACTGCGGGGCGTTGCCGGAAACGCTCGTTGAATCCGAACTTTTCGGATATAAGGCCGGTGCCTTTACTGACGCCAAAAAAGATAAGCAGGGCCGGTTTGCCCAGGCACAGAAGGGCACGCTTTTGCTGGATGAAATCGGCGATATATCACCGGTTATACAGATTCGGCTTTTGCGGGTTCTTCAAGAAAAAAAGTACGAGCCATTGGGGTCCACCACCTCTGTGCGTACAAATGCCCGGATTATTACGGCGACCCATCACGATCTTGAGAAACTTGTAAAAAAGGGCAAATTCAGGAAAGATTTGTATTACCGTATCAACATTGTCAAAATTTCCCTGCCCACATTTGCAGAGCGCAAAGAGGATATCCCGATACTGGTGCACCATTTCATTGAACGGTTTAACCATCTTACCGGGAAAAATATCGCTGGAATTTCACAAAAGGCCATGGCCACATTGATGCTTCATGACTGGCCGGGAAACATACGGGAGCTGGAAAATGCCATTGAGCACGCCTTTGTGCTTTGTCAGGATGATATGATCAGCATTTCCTGTCTTCCGGATCATGTGCTCCCGCCAGCGGCTCTCAAACCCATTTCAATGGGATTAACGCTAAAAGAGATTGAGAAACGCGCCATATTACAATCTCTTGAGTGGCATCATTGGAAACGGGTTGCAACAGCCAATACGCTTGGCATTGACAAAAATACGCTTCGGCGAAAAATCATCCGATTAGGCATCAAGCCGTCCCCTTAGCTATCATTTGTTTTGCTTACACACGTTTGGTTTCTTATTTCAAGCTCACGTTTCAATTCCTTACCCCCTCTTCTCCATTAAATTGGAGAAGAACCAAATCAACATCCGGTAAAAATGGATTGAACAAGACGGCGTACATATTGTATGATCTAAATTTTTTATCCAAAGGTTTAATACGGCTTATTCCCGTCACGGATTCAGCAAACTGGAATGGGTAAACCCAACCCGGAAAAAGGTGTAAAAATGAAGCGGATGGTATTGATCATATATGCAACGATATTGATTCTGTCGGTTTATCCGGTCTTTGCCGGTGAAAAGAAACTGACGATTGTTCATTCCAATGATCTTCATTCTCATTTTTTGGGGGCAGCGCCCAACATCGATTATACCCCGGGGATCACCGGAGATGATAACACGCTGGGGGGATGGGCCCGGATTGCGACCCTAATAAAAGAAGTGAAAAGCAGCCGGTCAAACCCCGTTCTGGTATTAGATGCCGGTGACTTTCTGATGGGATCCCTTTTCCATCTTTTTAGCCGGGAAGAGGCCTTTGAGTTACGGCTGATGAAAGAGATGGGCTACGACATGGTTGCCCTTGGAAACCATGAATTCGATCTGAAACCGGCCGGACTGGCCAGGATTCTGACCACGGCAAACGAAAACAACGCAATGCCGCCGCTGGTATGCGCCAATGCCGTTTTCAGCAAGGAAGACGATGCCGATAATGCCTTGGAAAGGCTGTTTGACCAGGGCTTGGTCAAGCCATATCGTATCCTGGAAAAAGACGGCCTCCGCATCGGCTTTTTTGGTCTTATAGGAAAAGATGCGGCAGAGGTGGCGCCTTTCGCTTCCCCGATGCACTTTGATGATCCCATTGAAGTCGCCGGAAAAATGGTCGATACCCTCCGAAACGATGAAAAGGTGGATATGGTCATCTGTTTGTCCCACAGTGGTCTATGGGCCGATAAGGAGAAGTCGGAAGATGAAATCCTGGCCAAGGAGGTACCGGGGATTGATGTCATCATCAGTGGTCATACCCATACCAAAACCACCGGTGAGATTCAAATCAACAACACCATTATTGTTCAGGCCTGGGAATACGGAAAACAGGTAGGGGTGATCGATCTGGTGTGGGATGACGGCACGATGTCCCTTGACAGGTACAAGATTGTCGATATTGACGACAAAATTAGCGGGGATGAAAACATCAGTCGAATGATCAACGCGTTTGAACAGCGTATCACCGACGAGATCCTGGTGGAATCCGGTCTTCAGTTTAAAAAAATTATCGCTGAAACCGAATTCGATCTAACCATTGCGACCCGGGAATCGAACCTGGGTAACCTGATTGCCGATGCCATGTCCTGGTATGTTAACGCCCATGATTCCGATCCCGACGACCCCACATCGCGTGTTTCCGTAGCCATTATATCAAACGGGGTAATCAGGGACCCTATTATTAAAGGGAGGGAGGGAAAAGTCGCCGTATGCGATGTCTTTCGCGCCATCCCCCTGGGCATCGGTTTTGATAATCCAGCATCCATGGGGTATCCCCTTCTATCTTTTTATATCTATCCCGCCGAGTTAAAAAAGGGGTTTGAGATCCTGACCAGCATATATCCCCTGAAGGGGAACGATTATTTTTTACAGTTCTCCGGGGCCAGAATCACCCACAACCCCAACCGAATGATATTTGACCGGGTGACCGGAATCGAGCTGGGGAACGAAGAAGACGGATACACGCCCCTCGATTACGCCAAATCAAACACCACCCTCGTCCGGGTGGCCGCCGATATTTACAATGCCACCTTCTTAAAAGTCGTGGGGGATTTTACCTGGAATATTCTTGAAATCGTCCCCAAAGATAAAGATGGAAATCCCATCACTGATCTGGCAACCGCTCGGATCGACGCGGATAAAGATACCCCCGGCATCCAGGAGCTAAAAGAATACATGAGCGTTCTGAAATATATCCAGAACTTTCCCGACACAACAGGAAATGGGCTATCGGATATTCCCGAAAAATACAGCGGTCCACGCGGCAGAAATGTTATCGAAGCCAGTTGGAATCCCTTTAAACTGGTTAAAGGCGGCACATACGTGACCTGGATTGCCGGTGCGGTTATATTGGTATTACTATCCGTGATACTGATGATCGGTCGGTTTGTTATGAAACTTTTCCGGTAAAAATGGGTCACGGGGATGTCGTTGCTCGTTATAACTGCTTGATTCATATGAAAAAGAAAATATATTAACCGCAGACCCACGCTGACAGACACAGACGAGAATTTCCATTCGTATCCTGCTTGAAAACCGGCATGGTGACTACTATGAAATCCGGCCCTGGAATTATAACGGGGACTTCCCTTGGCTCGTAATGCGATCCTATTTTGGCTGATGATACTGGTTACCGTCTTTGCGGGAATTTACTTCAGAGGTTATAAAGACAAAGAAAAGATACCCGTGGTTG
>JAOZUU010000090.1 GCA_029938515.1 Desulfobacterales bacterium
ATGATTTACGTCAGAGCCTATTCAGGGCGCAACTATCGATAAAACCTATTCGATGAAGCTCTGACGGGGAACCAGTTAAAAAGTGATAGGCAAACTATCCGCTCATGCCCGGATATGAAATTTGCAAGAAGAATGTTTATTTTTTTCAATTTGCTCCATTAAAACGGGAATGGCTGTGAAGAAGGTTTAACCTCTTTATGTTTAATGAAAAGTTAAGCAGAGCAGTTGTAGTGGTTATGACAGTAAGTTGTAGACTTCCGGGTAAAAAGGTACGATTATGGGGCTGCCACGTTACCCCATATCGTACCATTCTCGCGGTTAACCTTTGCGGATCTGCTTCTCAGACATCCGCAAACAAGTAACACTCTCCAACGGATAAAATTAATAAACAGCCGGGTCTTCAGCACCGCTGAGCACGCGCAGCGCCCCAGCAGACAGAGCCTGCATTTCTTTTTCCCCTGGCACGATCTCTATCTTGGCTAGCCAGCCCATCTTATCCTGAATCATACGTACAATAAGTTCAGAGTAGGCGATACCACCCGTAATAATAATGCGATCCACCGCGCCGCTTAGGACAGCGGCATAGCCTCCAATCTCTTTGCAGATCTGATAAATGAAGGCGTCTAACACGAGTACGGCCCTGGCGTTTCCTGCGATATAGAGCTGTTCAATTTCGATCATGTTTTTAGTGCTGAGATAATCAAACATACCAGCATGTGTACTGATCTTTTGCACCAGTTGGTCATGAGTGTAGGTTCCACTGAAACAGAGTTGTACCAGTGGATATGCTGGCAACGAACCGCAGCGTTCTGGAGAGAAAGGGCCGTTAGTGCGTCCACCGCTGCCATCCACCATGCGGCCTTGGCGGTGTGCGGCAATGGAGATGCCAGAACCGAGGTGGGCAACAATAAAGTTAAAATCCCGGTAATTGCCGTCCAGACCTTCGGCCACCTCGCGACAGACCGCCTTCTGATTTAGGGCGTGTAACCAACTAGGGCGTTCGATGTCTGACAGACCTGAAATCCGGGCCACGTCGTCGAACTCGTCGACAGAAACGGGATCCACGATAAAGGATGGAATTCCTAGGGGGTCAGCGATGTCTCTGGCTAAGACTGGCCCAAGATTGGACGGATGTTCACCGTTGACCGCGTTGCGCAGATCTTCGATCATGCGCTGGTTCACGATGTAGGTCCCCCCAGGCACGGGTCGGAGTAGGCCGCCCCGGCCAACCACGGCTGCGAGCTCCGTGATTGGCAGACCGTATTGATCTAATGTGTCGAGGATGGCTTGTTTGCGCAGCGGCAGCTGTTTAATAACGGTGGAATGCCTATGCACCTCGGCCTCAGTGTGCTTGACATTGACGTTGAGCAGCTCCTCTTGATTGGAAAATACAGCTATTTTAGTAGAGGTTCCGCCTGGGTTGATGGCCAGAATCTTCATTTTATGTGCTCCTTAGAAAACATATGAACAAATGTGGTCTGTAGACGAATTGAGAAGTCGCAACGAGCAGCAGCACAAAAGCCGTTCTCACTGACGGAACAGACGTTCTAGTATAGAACGTGTTGTAATTATGCAATGAAGAAGGGTTTGTCAAGCAATTTGATAAATATAATTATTGACAAACCCTTCTCTATCATTTACCAATAAGAACATTAAACAGAACGAACGTTCCTTTAGGCGGAACGGAGGTGTGTCTTGAGTTCTTTTTTTTATCTTACGGACCTGGTGGGTGGAGTGCAAGAGCTAGCTGTTTATGAAATTTTTCCATTGGAGAGTATGACATGTTTGCTGATTTTCAGGACTTGATCCACAAGGTTCAAAGCAGTCGGTCCTTTCGGCTGTGTGTGGCGGCCGCCGAAGACCATGAGCTTCTACGGGCTGTGAAAATGGCTGCGGAAATGGGGTTTGTGTTCCCTGTATTGGTTGGAGAGGAAGCTAGCGTGCACGAGACAGCGCGCGCTGTGGGCCTGGAAGATTTCGAGTTTGTTCTAAGCTATGGGCCTGAGCAAAGCGCTGCTTTGGCAGTGCATATGGTGCGCGAGGGACGTGCCGACGTACTCATGAAGGGTGCCATAAACACATCACACTATATGCGTGCCATTTTGGATCGCGAGACAGGTTTGCGCAGCGGCGGTCTGCTCAGTGCAATGGCAGTTTACGAGGTGCGCGAATATCATAAGCTTATTTTCTGCAGCGACAGCGGCATCAATGTGGCCCCGGATTTGGTGCAGAAAAAAGAAATCTTGAACAACGCACTACAAGCCATGCGCAGTTTAGGGTTCGAGTCGCCTAAAGTAGCTGCACTCACAGCCAACGAGGAGGTGCACCCGAAGGTGCAATCTACAGTAGACGCTGCAGAACTGGCACGCCTAGCCAGGGAGGGGGAGTTCGGTCCCTGTGTGTTGGAGGGTCCTATCGCCCTTGATGTGGCTTTTGATCGTCAGGCCGCAGACCATAAGGGTTTGCGCAGCGCGGTGAGTGGCGAAGTAGATCTGCTGCTGGCTCCAAATATCGAAACAGGCAACGCCCTGGGCAAATCATGGCTGACCTTGAACAAAGCAAAGTGGGCGGGAGTAGTGCTTGGAACCGCGCACCCTGTTGTGCTTGGATCTCGATCCGACACTGCCGAAGTGAAGATCAATTCTATAGCCCTCGCCTGTCTTTTGGCGAGTAAATAGCTTCTGTGCTCGGCATGACCGTGTCACTTCAAGTGCAGGAGAAGAGTCAGCCGCTTACCGCTTAATAATAAAATAGTAGAGAAATATCTACGAGGTGATAAACGATGGAATCGATCAACCTAAAAAGTGAACGGTGTAAGCAGTGCGAACTTTGCTTTGCGCATTGTCCAAGTGACGCCATATCTTTTTCCAACGAGCTCAATAAGGCAGGCTTTAATTTTGCGTGCGTGGATGAGGAAAAGTGCATCAGGTGTGGTATCTGCTACACCATGTGTCCTGACGGGGTCTATGCTATCGCAATAAATCCCCAAGCCAAAGGAGAACAATAACATGGCAGATATGATAAAAGGCAACGTAGCCATAGCCGAGGCCGCAGTCCGGGCCGGCGTTCAGTTCTACGCTGGCTACCCCATCACTCCGTCCACCGAGATCATGGAGTACCTCTCAGGCCGTTTACCCGAATTGGGCCGCAGCTTTGTCCAGGCCGAGAGCGAAGTGTCCGGCATCAACATGGTTATGGGCGCAGCTGCCTGCGGCTTCCGAGCACTAACCGCATCCTCAGGTCCAGGTATTAGCCTCAAACAGGAAGGTATTTCCTGTATATCAGATGAAGAGTTGGCTTGCGTTGTTATTAACGTGGTGCGCTACGGTAACGGTCTGGGAACGCTGTATTCTTCCCAGTGCGACTACTTCCGAGAGACACGCGGAGGTGGTAACGGAGACTATCGTTGCATCGTGCTCACCCCGGAAAGCATTCAGGAAGCCGTTGACCTCATGGCGCCCGCGTTTGAGCTGGCGGAAAAATACCGTATCGTGACCGTGTTCATGACCGAAGGTGCCCTGGGCCAGATGATGGAGCCGTGTGTTCTGCCGGACTTCATTGAGCCGGAAAGGCATTCCTGGGCCCTGAACGGTAAGTACACTTATAAAAAGATCGGGATCTTCGACCGTAACTCCATGACGGAAGCAGTAGCACTGAATGAGAAACACGCCTTGATCAAAGAAAATGAACAGCGCTGGGAATCTGGCCACGTAGAGGATGCTGACTACGTGTTCGTTGCCTATGGTTTGCCCGGTCGTTCTGTTAAAGGCGCAGTGAAGGAGTTACGCAAAGAGGGCCACAAGGTCGGGTTTATCAGGCCCATCACCACCTGGCCATTCCCGGAAAATGGTTTTAAAGAGGTTAACCAGAACGTCAAGGGTTTCATCACTGTGGAGGCAAGCGCCACAGGGCAACTTGTCGATGACGTAGCCCTGACTGCCAAACGGGTCTTCCGCGAGCGCAACGTGCCTGCCTGGAGCTTGTGCTGTGTCTACGGGGTACCGTCTCTCAAATTCACCAAAGATGGATTTGCCAGAATAATGAACAACGAGTTGAAGGAGGCTTACTAATGGCCAAAGAGAGAAAGGTTCCAGCACTGATTGATAATCCCATGTCGTTCTGCGCTGGCTGCGGACACGGCATCGTTATCCGATTGGTCGCCGAGTGCATCGAGGAATTGAACCAGCAGGATAACATCATCTTCCCCATCGGGGTTGGCTGTTCGAGCTTGCTGGGCGGTGGCATGGTCGCGGATCGTCTGCACTGTCCACATGGCCGGGCAGCCTCCGTTGCAACGGGGATGAAGCGCGTCACACCTGACACCACCATTATCACCTATCAGGGTGATGGCGATGCCTATAACATTGGCATCTCCGAGTCGCTGAACGCAGCGTACCGCAATGAGAACATAACTGTAATCACCATCAATAATACGAACTTTGGTATGACCGGCGGGCAAATGAGCTGGACCAGTTTACCGGATCAGAAGACTACGACTTCACCGAAGGGGCGTGACAGTGGTGCTACAGGGCTGCCTTTCCGATTTCCTGAAATGGTTGCGGGCCAGTTCGATGTGGCCTATGCCGCCCGCGGAACCGTTACCTCACCCAAGAACGTTAATAAGTTGAAAAAATATATCAAGAATGGCCTTGAGGCTCAGATCAACGGCGAAGGCTATTCCATCATCGAGGTGCTTTCCCCGTGTCCAACCAACTGGGGACTTAATCCAGTGAAGGCAATGGAACAGATAGAGGAACAACTCATCCCCTATTACCCGCTTGGGGTGTTTAAAAATAGAAAGGAGAAACAAGATGCGTGAGATTCTCTATGCAGGATTTGGTGGCCAAGGCGTGCTTACCTCAGGTCTAGTCATGTCGCAGGTTGCTGTCTTTAAGGGACAAAAAGCCACATGGATGCCCTCATATGGCTCGGCAATGCGGGGCGGCACAGCAAACTGCACGGTAAAATACGGCAACGACACGATCTACAACCCCGGGCAGGAAGAACCTGATTTGCTCCTGGCTATGAACGGACCTTCGTACCAGGCATTTGCAGGCATGGTCAAACTCGGGGGCATCATCGTGATAAACAGCGACATCATCTCCGGGGAGCTGGATGTGCGTGAAGACATCACCCTGCACAGGGTGGCTTGCAGTACTTTAGCTAATGAGATCGATCAACCCAGGGGAGCCAATATTATCATGGCCGCTGCTGTTATCAAGTTACTCAACGATTTTAGTCTGGAAGACGGTATTCATGGCATGAATGATATGTTTGAGAAAAAAGGGAAGCAGAAGTTTGAAGCTGGTAATACCAAATCCTTCGAGTGTGGCTATAACGCAGTCTAAAATGAAAAATGATGAAATAAAGGGAGGGAACTGATCAGGGATAAATATTGTTAGTCCAACATGTCAGACAATAGGACCGGTTTTAAAGGTCGATTTTGAAAGAAAAAGTATCAAAAAATACCAGTTGTAAAGATAGTGTTAAGGAGTAATTGAAGTTAAAATTATTAATCAGTTGGTCGAACCATAAACAAGAGGTTGAAAATGAAAGACGATACAAGAACACCAAGTTTCGGCGCATCGCTAGGGGTATTTCTAGGGATCGTTGGGATCCTAATCATTGGTATATTTCTTCTGAAAGTGGACCTTCACGTCCTTCTGGCACTTGGTATATTCCTGACCGCTGTGGTGTCCAAAACCTGTGGTTACACCTGGGAAGAAATGGGCCTAGGCATGCGTAGTGGCGTATCAAGGGCCATTCCGGCTATGGTGATTTTTATCATGATTGGCATGCTGATTGGGTCTTGGATACACGCAGGTACAGTTCCTGCACTCATTTACTATGGACTTAACTGGCTGACTCCTGCCATTTTTCTGCCCGTTGGCCTGATTCTTTGCAGTCTGACTTCCCTGGCCACGGGAACCAGCTGGGGCACCGCCGGCACCGTGGGATTGGCCATGATGGGTATCGGCATAAGTCTGGGTATTCCGGCTCCGATTGTTGCGGGAATGGTCATCTCCGGGGCGGTCTTCGGGGACAAGATGTCACCTCTGTCGGACACCACCAACTTGGCTGCTGCTTCCGCCGGATCCAATCTTTACGCACACATCGGATCCATGGCCTACACCACTGTTCCCACATTTATAATATGTCTAGTGATCTACGGTATGCTGGGTATGGGCTACAGCGATGGTGTCATTGACACGGAAAACGTCAAGGCCATCCAGGATACTCTGGACGGCAGGTTCAACCTCAACCCACTGGTGATTCTGCCCATGGTGGTTTTGCTGGTGCTAAGCGTGATGAAGGTACCTGCCGTACCCGCCATGTTTGCCGGTGTGGTCATGGGATCTTTAACCGCCCTAATCTTCCAGGGAGCCTCCATATCAGAGGCCCTCACCGCTATCAATTATGGATACAAAAGTGACACTGGCCTGGCTCTGGTTGACAAACTTCTGAACCGTGGTGGTATCCAAAGCATGATGTGGACCTTCTCGTTGGCCTTCATTGCTCTCTGCCTCGGCGGAATGCTAGACGAAATGGGCTTCCTAAAATCTCTTGTGGCCAGCACTATTGCGAAGGTGAAGTCCACCGGAAACCTCATTGCCATGACTATCGTCTCCGGCATTTTAGGAAACGCAACCATGGGCGAAGCCTACCTTTCCATTATTCTCTGCGGACGCCTCTATGGTCCTGCTTATAAGCAAAGGAAGCTGGCTCCCCGTATGCTTTCAAGAGTGGTGGAGGAAGGTGCCACACTGTCCACACCTATCATCCCCTGGACTACAGCTGGCGCCTTCATGGCTGGCACTCTGGGAGTTGCTACGTTTGACTATCTACCATATGCATTCCTTTGCTGGATAAATCCGATTGTCTCCATAGGCTTGGCATATATGGGGATATTTGTTTTTAAAATCGCTACGACTGATGAAGTTGCTGAAGAAGAGAGTGAAGTCATCGCAGCGCATAATTAGGAAGGCTTAACCGCCCTTGGCTGATCGGGGCGGTTTTCACACATATTCTTTTAAATGGCAATGGCATGCCATTTAAAAGAATACAGAAGACCAGCACAAGCTATAGCAACTGCCGAGTTCCTTATATTTACTCAAATTGCCCACACGCCGGCTCCATCAGGGCATTTTTACGGGAGGGTGACATGCATATGATCATAATCGGTAACAGTGCTGCAGGTCTGGCGGCATTGGAAGCCATTCGAAAATCAGATAACGAATCCGAAGTTACCCTGATCTCCAAAGAAACGGAAAAACCGTTTTCCAGGGTGCTCTTACCTTATTTTCTGCGAGGAAAAACTAGCTACGAAAAGATGCTGTCCTACAAGAAAGAGGACTATTTTCAATCGCTGAATGCCCGCTGCATACCAGGCAAAGTCATTAAAGTAGACACTGAGGCCAAGAATGTTCAGCTTGAAGACGGCCGGGAACTGGCTTATGACCGCTTGCTTGTAGCATCAGGCTCTTCTCCCGTAGCACCGCCTATACCAGGTCTGGATGGCGATGATGTTTTCTCCATGTGGTTTCTGGATGATGCCAAGAAACTTGAACCCAAGTTCGCCAAAGGTGGCAGAGTCTTGGTGTTGGGTTCAGGATTTGTTGCCTTGCAGGCGGCCTGGGCGGCGCTAAGCCGTGGGCTTCAGGTCACGGTTTTGGAGATCATGCCCCGGATTATGCCAATGGTTTTAGATGATCATGCCGCTGAATTGCTTGCAGAACTCATTAAGGCATCCGGCGTGGATCTGCGGGTTAACGCCGTTACAGAGAAAGTTGGCCATCGGAACAGCGGAGGCATAACCGCCCACCTGAAAGGCGGTGAACAGATCGATGCTGATTTCATGATCGTGGCTACCGGGGTGAAATCCAATGCCGATTTCCTGCTTGAAACAGGTGTGGCCATTGACCGGGGAATTCTGGTCAACAGGCGCATGGAAACCAATATAAAGGATATTTATGCCGCCGGTGATGTGGCACAGGGGCCTGCTTCTCTTGATGACTTGCCGGTGGTGCATGCGCTATGGCCAACGGCGCTGCACATGGGGCTCATCGCGGGTACCTATATGGCCGGCGGCTCCATGCACTACCGCGGCAGTTTGAACATGAACGTAACCCAGATGTTTGGGATCACGGTCTCTTCCATGGGTAGATTTGTAGAAATAGACGGAGATGATTCTTGGATTGATGAGCAGTTGCCCCAAGGACACTATCAAAAAATCGTTACACGCCAAGGCGTACCCCAGGGTGCCATTGCGCTCGGCGACTCCGGACAGGTTTCCACCCTGGGAATGTTGCGTCCCCTGATCAGAGAAAAGATAAAGTTCCGGGGGGGACGAGGTGAACTGAAGGATCTGCTGGCCAGAAGCTTGGTGGAGCATCATCAGGCTTTTACGGCCTAGGAACCTGATTTCGCTGTTTATTATAGATAGGTTAAGCTGGAAAGGAGGGATAGTGCAATGCATTTCATAACTATGGATACCAGTAAATGTGTAGTCTGCCGCAACTGTGAGTATGCCTGCTCCTATGTTCAGGAGGGAGATTTCTCAAGACACCACAGCAACATACGAGTGACCTATTATGCCGATGCTAAAATATGCCTCCCGCTTACATGCATGCACTGCGAACAGGCATGGTGCAAAGA
>JAOZUU010000091.1 GCA_029938515.1 Desulfobacterales bacterium
TCCATCCAGGCCATCGGTCAAATTGACGGCATTGGAAGTTCCCACAATGACCAGCGTGGCAAAAAAAACATACCCGATCCCTAAGTCCGGTGAAAACTGCTTAAAAAATGGAATGGCGACCTGGGTGGAAAAATCCGAGGCAGAATAAATCCAGACCCCGGTAATCAAGGCCAGGATAAACTGCAACGAAAACTTGGTCCGGGCCGTTAACCCCTGGTTGCGCTTTTTGACCTGTTTCAGATAATCATCGATAAACCCAATGCTGCTGAATCCGATGATGACAAAAAGAACAATCCATACAAAAACATTGGTCAAATCCGCCCACAAAAGGGTGGTGGTTACCACGGCGGCAATGATCAGGGTACCCCCCATGGTCGGCGTACCTTCCTTGGGAAGGTGCGTCTGGGGTCCGTCGTTCTGGATATATTGGCCCACCTGCATGGCGGCGAGTTTTCTGATCATCCACGGCCCCAGAATAAAACAGACCAGAAAGGCGGTGACCGTGGCGTAAATTGTCCGGAATGTAATATACCGGAAGACATTGAACACCGGCCAGGTGGTGTGCAACGGATATAGCAGGTGATAAAACATGTTTACCGTCTACCCGAAGGTTGCATTTCCATATTTAAGGCTTCATCCTTCCGATGGCTCGCCCATTCCTTAATGGGTCCGACAATCGCTTCCATGGCCGATCCCCGCGAACCTTTTACCAGCATCCAATCGCTGGTTTTGAGTTGTTTTTTCAGGTCGGTGATGATGGCTTCTTTTTCACCGGTGATTACCTGATTTTTATCCATGCCACCCGCCCGGGCGCCTTCGGCGACAAAACCGGCGTGGGGGCCGGTGACGTAAAGCCGGGTAATTCCGGCTCGTCCGGCCAGCTTCCCGACCTGACGATGCAACCGATCGGTTTCATCGCCCAGCTCCAGCATATCGCCAACCACGAGAATCGACCGGTCGTTTCCGGCCACTGTCGCCAGGGTGTTGATCGCCGCCCCCATGGAAGCCGGGTTGGCGTTATACGTATCGTCGATAATGGTTATTCCCCGCTTGGTGGGGATAACGTTCATTCGCCCGGAGACCGGTCGGAAATGGTAAAGGCCATTCTGGATCTCTTCGCACGAAAGGCCGGCCAAATAGCCTGCCGCGGCCGCCGCCAGGGCGTTGGAAACCATGAAGCGGCCGGTTGCGGGCAGCCTCACCGCTGTCCGGGATTCCGGCAACTCAAGGGTAAAGCGGATCTCCCCGCCGGTTGCGCGGATCGAATGGGCGCGAATGTCGGCCTCGTCCGATTCCCCGAAAAACAGTACTTCCGTATCGATCTTGTTGCCCAGTTCGGCCAGATACGGATCGTCCCGGTTGAGAATGACCGTGCCACCGGAGGGGATATTCTCCAGTATTTCGGCTTTGGCTCTGACCACCCCTTCAATGGAACCCACGCCTTCCAGATGACATGGTGCGATACTGGTAATAATCCCGATATCCGGGCGGCAGATCCGGGACAGGCGCCGAATCTCGCCGAAATGATTCATGCCCAGTTCCAGCACGATCCATTGGTGACCCGGTTTAAGTCCCAGAAGCGTCAGGGGGAGCCCAATCTCGTTGTTATAATTTCCCCGGCTGGCCAGGGTCTCAAAGCACCGGCCGAAAATCGCGGCCGCCATGCGACGGGTCGTCGTCTTGCCGTTGGATCCGGTAATACCGATCACCCGGGCGTCGCTCCGGCGGCGTTGGTAAGCGGCCAGATCACCCAGGGCGCGGATGGTGTCATCCACCGCCACGCATGTCACCTTCTCATCATTCCATCGATTTTCCCGCAGTTCCGAGGTTTTGGCCTGATTGATCACTACACCCCGAATCCCTTGGCGAATCACACCGGGAATAAACGTGTGTCCGTCGTGATACTCTCCCCGGATGGCCACGAACAGGTTGCCGGGCAAAACGCTGCGGGAATCGATGACCGCAGTATCAAACACAATCGATTCACTACCGGATACAAGGGTCCCCCCGGTGGCTTTAAGCACATCCCTCGCAGTCAGTGAAAAATCGACCGGTCGGGCAACCCCGCTCCCGGAAACTGAATCATCGTTCATCGCAATGCATCCTGATACCGTCACCGACATTGAAATATCTCTATCGCAACCAGCATGTTTACCCCGGGTTCCACAGGCAGATCTCTTTCAAGCGCAATTATTCAGTGCCCTGTGATCCAGGCCACCCGCTTCGAAGACTTCTTTTCGGGACAATGCCTTCGCCGCTTCCAGACGATCATCAAAGGGATTTTTTCGGCCGGCGATGATCTGGTACGTTTCGTGTCCCTTTCCCGCGATCAGAACGGTGTCGCCGTAAGTGGCCACACCGATCCCCAGGCGGATGGCCTGACGACGATCCGGTTCAACCACGTAACCGGGCCGATCGGTGGGCCCGGGCAGTGTGTCGGCGGTATACGGCCGGAAACCGTTGTTGATGCCCGTCAGCATATCCTCGATGATGGCCATGGGCGGTTCGCTGCGGGGATTATCCGAAGTTAGAATGGTCAAATCACTTAATCCGACCGCGATCCGGCCCATCCGGGGGCGCTTGCCCCTGTCCCGGTCTCCACCGCATCCGGCAATACAGATCAATCGCCCGGCTGCGATTCTTTTTAACGTTTTGAGCGTATTCTCGAGCGCGTCGGGCGTATGGGCGTAATCCACGTAAACATAGATACCGGCATCATTTTCAACCGGCTCGAGGCGACCGGGAACCGATCGGGTATTTTCAATGCCCGCCCGGATCGCATCCGGGGCAATATTAATCGCCGCGCAGGCCCCGGCCGCGCAAAGGATATTTTCCAGATTGAATTCACCCGTCAGGGAGGAATGAAATCGCAGATGCGCCGGCGCACGACCGACAATGTTATTTTCAAGGTGAAGCGATCCCCGGATACCATTCTGACCCATATCCACCTGGATCGGCCGGACGTTGTTTTCTTCGCCAAGACCGACGGTGACGACCGGTAATGCCAGCTCCCGCGCCAACTGATCGCCCCGGGGATCATCCCGGTTAATGACCGCCCGCGCGATAGCTTGCTTAGGTCCAATGGACAGTATTTCGGTAAAAAGCCTTTTCTTACAGGCCCAGTAACCGATCATATCCTTATGAAAATCGAGATGGTCCTGGCTTAAATTCGTAAAGACGGCCACATCCAGCTCGCATCCATCAATCCGGTTGAGTGCCAGCGCGTGAGAAGAAACCTCCATGACCACATGGGTCACCTTCTCGGTGCGCATCCGCCGTAAGATCCGTTGAAGGTCCAGTGCTTCGGGCGTGGTGACCGGTGCATCGGCTTTTTTACCACCGAACCGGTAATTGATGGTACCGATAACGCCCACCTTCAAACCGGCCGCGGCAAGGATATTTTCAATCAAATAACTCGTGGTGGTCTTGCCATTGGTACCGGTGATGCCGATAACGACCAGCTCCCGGGATGGGTAGCCGTAAAAACGGGCCGCCAGGGCCGCCAGGCTCTGTCTGGTGTTCGACACCTGTAAGGTCGCCACCGGCGCGGTCATCGGCCGGTCGACCAGCAGGGCCACGGCTCCCCGGCCGACGGCATCGTTGATATGGTCGTGACCATCGGTGTGAAACCCGGTCAATGCCACGAATAATCCACCTGGTTTCACCTTTCGGGAATCATAGTGAATGCTTTTGATCTCGATATCTTCGAGATCGTTTTCCACGGGAATCGCGACGGATACCTTTCTTTCGTAAAGTGGATTTAAAAGATCCGAAAGCTTCACGTTCCCGCCTTTCTGATCATCGACGACACCTGGATGCTTTTTTCGATGGGCGCAACCTCTAAATAACTCAACGCGGCTTGTGTAATCCGTCTGAAGGCCGGCGCAGCCACCGTCCCGCCATAGTGCCGCTTGCAAGGCTCGTCAATGGCCACCAGGACAACAACCTTGGGACGATGAACCGGCGCCAGTCCGACAAAAGAAGAAATGAACCGTTTCCGCGAGTACCCGCCGTCCGGTTCGATTTTTTGGGCCGTACCGGTTTTGCCCCCCGCCTGATACCTGTCAAGGGCCGCTTTGACTCCGGTGCCGCCTTCATCCACGACGGCAGCCATCATGCCACGCACGGTTCGGGCGGTATGGGCCGAAATCACGCGTCGAATCCGTTTCGGTGTCGTATTTTTCAGCAATCGACCATTTTGATCGGTAATCGCCTGAACCAGATACGGCTTCATCAGAAAACCATCGTTGGCAATGGCCGCAACGGCGGTTGTCAACTGGATGGCCGACACCGCAATCCCCTGCCCGAAAGCAATATTGGCCGCATCGATGGTCCGCCAGCGGCGGTATGAGGTTAAGCGTCCCGACGATTCACCCGGGCAGTCGATACCGGTTTTGGCACCAAACCCGAACCGTTCCAGGGTCTGATAAAAGGTTTTGTCACCCATGGCTTTAGCCACTTTAGCCGCTCCGATATTGCTGGAAAATTTGATGATTTTTTTCAACGTCAGCCATCCATACGGATGGGTGTCATGAATCAGATTCCGTCCCACGCGATACACACCGTTTTCACAATAAAAAATGCTCTGGGACGAACTCGATTTCGATTCGAGGGCCGCAGCGGCAGTGAAAATTTTTAAAGTGGAGCCCGGTTCGAAAGCGTCCGTCACGATCCGGTTGCGCCATCGTTCCTGTTTGAATTTTCGGTACCGGTTCGGATCTATAAAGGGATAATGGGCCATCGCCAGAATCGCCCCGGTTTTAGGGTCCATCACCACGGCCATACCGGAGTTGGCGTCAAATTCGTCCACGGTTGCCTCGAGGACTTCCTCGGCAACGAATTGAATATTGGCGTCAATCGTCAAAATGACGTTTTGGCCCGTGTAGTTGGGCAGCACCGAAAGTTCGGCATCAAATCCATAGCCCCGGGCATCCCTTAAAACGGTAAACCGGTCGGTGCGCCCGCGCAGGTGGGAATCATAATGAAATTCGATCCCTTCCAGCCCGGACCCATCCACGCCCGTAAAACCGATCACCTGCCCGGCCAGGGACTGATTCGGATAAAATCGGCTATGGGCCGGTTTGAATACCACCCCCGGAAGGGACAGGGCCTCTACCGTTGTCACCTCCCGTGGCGTGGCTTGACGTTTGACCCACACGAAGGGGTGCTTGGTATCCAGTTGCTTGGACAGCGTCCGGCGATTTTTCCCCAGCGCTTTGGCCAGACGCCGGGCGGCGACGTTCCTGTTTTTCATCTGGTTCGGATGAGCGCCGATGGATTGCGTATCCAGGGTCACGGCCAGTTCACGATAGTGAGCATCGAAAACGGCCCCTCTTTTTCCCATCGAGACCCGCGATGCCTTAAAATCCTTCTCTGCTTTACGGGTTAGATCATCCCCCTGCCAGATTTGAATCTGGGCGGCCTTGGCCAGTACAACCGCCAGGACCAGACTGAAACCGCATCCCACCACCAGCATCCGTCGACGTATTTTTTTGCGATAGTCTTTTTTCATGGAATCGATCGAATCTGGGCCGGTTCCGGTCTTTTCAGTCCCAGTTTGCTGGCAATCCGGACCAGCCGGGCGGGAGATTTAAGTCTGGCCAGCTCGGCTCTTAAAATGTTTTGCTGTTCTTTCAAGCGGCGATTTTCTCCGGTTAATTGGCCGATTTCATATCCGGTCCGAACGTGCTGGACCCGAAACCAGGTATATCCCAGCAATTCGACCAGGCAAATAATCAACAGAACAATCCACACGCCGGTTCTTCGATTCTTTTTTCGATTGGGTCGCGCCATGGTTGTCGGGTTTCCCAAGACCTTTGAAAATTGTATCCATTTCAATCATCTCTTCGTCTTACAAACGTATCAGCGCCCTGAGTTTGGCGCTCCGGGCCATGGGGTTAGCCGTGATCTCCGCTTGGCCCGGCCGAACGACTTTACGGGTCAGCAAGCGGACCATGGGTTTTTGGCCACAGGCGCAGATCGGAAAATCAGGCGGGCATGTGCACCCTTTGGCAAGCGCGTTAAACCGCCGCTTAATCATGCGATCCTCCAGGCTGTGAAAAGCAATCATACATAGGCGCCCGCCGGTTTTAAGCAATCCCGGACCAAATGATAAAAATTCCGCCAGGCAATCCAGCTCACGGTTCACGGCAATTCTAAGCGCCATGAATACCCGCGTGGCCGGGTGGATTCTCCTCGGTTGACGGGATTTGGGGATCGCTCCGGATACAATTTCGGACAGCTGCCTGCTTTTTTCAATCGGAGCCTTTTGCCTGGCCGCTCCAATGGCCCTGGCGATTCGGATGGCCCAGCGCTCCTCGCCATACTGCCTGAAAATGCCTGATAGTTCCTTTTCGGAGAGCCGATTGACCAGGTCGGCCGCCGTGAGATCAGCACCGGCGTTCATGCGCATATCCAGGGGTTCATCGGCCTGGAAGCTAAACCCCCGGCCGCTTTGGCGAATCTGATGTAATGAGATTCCCAAATCCACGACCATGGCATCCACGCCATCGATATCCAACCCGGCCAGGATCCGGGGCAGGTTGACAAAATTATCGTTAAACAACCGGACCATGGACGTATATGGCGCAAGCGCCTGCCTGGCATGGTCGATGGCTTCCCTGTCACGGTCGAGACCAATAAATGATCCATCCGGAAAGATCGACCGGCAGATGCCCTTCGCATGGCCCGCCCCACCGATGGTCGCATCGACACAAATATCGCCCGGATGTAAATCGAGAAAGCGCTGGATTTCGGTCGGCAGGACAGGAACATGTCGAAAACCCATCTTAGAGTCCAAGTTTGGCGATCGTACTGCTTACCTCCGGCGACACGATATCTTCATTTAAGAGATCGACGTCTTCGTCGTAACGTTCCCGGGACCAGATCTGAAAGTGATTAATCTGACCGATCAGGACGATATTTTTTTCCAGTCCCGCGTACTGGCGCAACATGGGTGGAATCAGGATTCTCCCCTGCTTATCGCAAACACACTCAGCCGCCCCTCCGATGAAAAATCGTCTGAAACGGCGCATCCTCGATGAGGTTTCCTCCATTTTCAGGATTCGCTCCTCGACATCGAGCCATTGGGCGGCTGTATAGGCATATAAGGCATTATCCATCCGGGTGACGATAACCATGTCGTTGCCCACACGGATAATGTCCCGAAATCGCGCCGGGATAGAAATGCGCCCTTTCGGATCAATGGTGTTGAAGGTTGTTTCCCTGAATTGATGTGTTTGATTCTCCACTTTTTTCCACCTTTTGGCGAAGAAACCATATTTTACGCCCGGTGTCAAGGATTATTTTGTATTTATATTATTTTATTTTCTAATAATATTTGGATGTTAAATAGATCAATCGAATAGTGGGAAAAAATGGAAAAAATATGTTAATTTGCAGGCAATTTCCGTTAGATTTTCAAATCCCCGACTGATTCTCACCGGTATTCCATTAACTTGTTGCCGTGTAGACTGTATGGACGATTGGCAATTGCCCTACTTGATAATTGGCTTTTCTGTTTTAACTTTACCGAAACAATCAGAATTTTTAAAATCTTGCTGCTATTTGAATTTCGTGAAATAATTAAGAATTTTCAGGTTAAGTTAAATAAACATAAATCAGGAGAATGGCCAATGGCCTTTGAAACGAAAGAGCAGGTGCTGGAACGGATACTGGAAAAGCCCAAGCCCAAATGCAAGCATTGCCGGCAGGAAATGAGCCTCTGGGAGCCGCCACCGATCAACGTCGGGGATGGACTCGGCTGGGGGTCTGCCTATTTATACGTTTGTTATAACGATGAATGCCCGGTGTATAAAAAGGGCTGGGATCACCTCATGAAAAATTACGCCCACAATGCGTCTTGCCGGTGTATTTGTTATCCCGAATCAGGAAAATTTGACTACATGCCGGTGTTCAGCGCCCAGGGGGGACAGGGACAGATCATCGATGATGAAGCCATGGCGGCGGAAGAGGTGCTCAAGGAGAATATCAAACGGGGCTTCAGTATCCTGGCGGACTGTTACACCTGCAAGGATATGGTCCCGGTCCTGAGCATCCTGCTCGATCCCACGGAACCGGTCCGGGTACGGATAAAAGCGGCGGAGATGATGGGCGATTTCGGCGAAATCGAGGCCATTGAGCCGATCCGAAACGTCAAATTCGGTAACAATATTCTTCAAAAGACAGTCGACGACGCCGTCAAGAAGATTCACGAACGCTTTTTCACCCGTGAATGCCCCTTTTGTGCCGAAATCATTAAAAAACGGGCCAAAATCTGCAAGCATTGCGGCCAGGAGGTCGCCGGAAAGTAATTCAAACGAACGACTTATCTTTCCGGTTCTCAACGAGGACCGCCAGTTTTTCGGCAAAGGGAATATCCGCCGGCAGCAGATCGTAGGCTTTGAGATTCGCCGGCAGTACCCAGGCGATCCGGTCATGATCCGTCACCCGGATCTCCCCGTCGATCCAGTCCACCCAGAACGCCGTTAGATGGACCGGCCCCCGTCTGTAGGGAAATACATTATCGGCAAAGGTATCCCCCACCTTTACCCGGATATTGAACTCCTCTTTCAACTCACGTTCAAGGCAGGTGCGGAGTGTTTCATCCGGTTCCACCTTGCCGCCGGGAAATTCCCATTTGCCGGCGTGGCGAAG
>JAOZUU010000092.1:0-6804 GCA_029938515.1 Desulfobacterales bacterium
AATGCACCAGAGCCGCCGGTTCGGGCGCCGACAGTATCCTGTCCAGGGCTTCTTCGGATGGTAATGCAGCAACCTGCCTTCGTATTTCGGCCAGGTACCGGATGGTCTTTTCAAAGGTGTTTTTAATTTCCATAAGGTCACTTAAATTTCTGCCCCGGTTGAACGCCAGGGAGCGAATTTAACCAGCAACAGCATACCCGGGATCGCCAAAAGGGCGCAGGTGATGAAAAACCCGTCCCAGCCAATTCGCTTGACCATGAACCCGGTAGGGGCCGACGCAAACACGCGGGGAATACCCATCAGGCTGGTGAGCAGCGCGTACTGGGTGGCGGTAAACTTCTTATTGGTAATGCTGGCCATGAAGGCCGCAAAGGCCGCGGTGCCCATACCGCTGCTCAGGTTTTCAAAAGCAACTACCCCTGCCAGAACCGTATTGCTGGGGCCGGTCTTGGCTAGAATCACAAAGCAGGCGGTGGAAATCGCCTGGAGAAAACCGAATATCCACAAAGACTTGTTGATCTTAAGTCGCAACATGACGATTCCGCCCCCCAACCCGCCGATGATGGTGGCCCAGAATCCGAACAGCTTCACCACCGTGCCGATCTGGGTTTTGGTAAATCCGACTTCCAGATAAAAAGGCATGGTCATGGCGCTGGCCATGGTGTCGCCGATTTTATAAAATAGAATAAAGGCCAGCATCCACAATGCACCGGATCGGCTGAAGTATTCCACCATGGGATTGATAACGGCTTCGGCAAGGGTCCTGGGCGTTCCTTCCGCCGCCCGGGGTTCGGGCGTCAGCAGGGTGGTGATGATGCCGGGCAGCATGCAGACCGCCAGGATAAGATAAACCGCCTGAAACGACATGTGGTCGGCCATGATCAGGCCGCCGCCGGAAGCGAGCAGCATACCGACCCGATATCCGTTCACGTACAAAGACGACCCGAGCCCCAGCTCCTCATCGGCCAGGTCTTCCCGGCGGTAGGCGTCCACAACGATATCCTGGGAAGCGCTGAAAAAAGTCACCAGAAAGGCGGCAAATGCCACGGACCAGGGGTTTTCACCCGGATGGGTCAGACCCAAACCGATAATAGCGCCCACCAGGGCCAGTTGGGCCACCAGAAGCCAGCCCCGCCGACGGCCGAGAAACAAAATCGTGAACCGATCCAGGGCCGGCGCCCAAAGAAACTTGAGCGTATATGGCAATCCCACCAGCGACATCATCCCGATGACGGTCAGGTCCACCCCTTCATCTTTCATCCAGGCCTGCAACACTGAAAGGGTCAACAATAGTGGAAGTCCGCAGGAAAAGCCCATGACGAAAGTCACCAGCATCCGCCGGCTCAGGATCACCCGCCACATGGATGGATGGTGCTCGGTATTTATCGGTCGCCGGTCTTTCCCGTTTTCAGGCGGCATCATCCGGCGTTCCTGCGATCAACCGGTCCGGCGGGACAATGGGCCCATACTTTTCCTTTAACACCATTAACCCTTTTCGTTGGGTTTCAAGCACCCGGTAAAGGGCCTGGGGAGTATCCGGGTCTTTTCCGTAGGCGTCGGTTTGAAGATCGATGCGGGCGATAATATGATCGATGTATAATGAAAACTGCTTCTCGTATAAGGTTTCCGGGTAGGCCTTGTCGATAATTTGACCAAAAAGACGCTTGAGGTCTTCGTACCGGGGCAGGTATCCGATGGGGGTATCGATAACGTCTACTTCCTGGTGGACCAATCGTTCCACCCAGGACAGCCAGACCTTTACGTCCCGTTTTTCTCCCAGCAGCTTCTTGCCGATCCCGCCTCTGGCCTCATGGGTTAAAAAATAATTCAACCCGGCCAACAGCGGCCGCTTCTTCGGCGCAATGTCCGGATGATTGAAGAACTCAAACTGGGCATCCATGTAATCGGCCAGAGAGCCCGGAATAAACGGGGCATTGGCCCAGGGCGCCCGGCGCACACCGGTGGCCCCCACTTCCGTGGCCGTAGCGGCCGAGACGATACAGGCGCCGATGGCCACTCCCTGATCGGGGGTCTTGGCCACCCATACCGGCGGCATGGTATCGCTGTCCCGACCGCTGTAAGTGATGATACGTGTCTCTACCCCACTGCTGATTTCGGCCTGGTCGGAATAGTTGGCCAGGGCCTTGGAGGTCAAGGTGCAGCGGGAATTGGGGTGCGAGATGAGAACTGGTTCACCATTTTCATCGGTCATCCCCTGGTGCCAATCTCCCTGAAAATTAAATCCTTTTTCCGGCTTCGGTTCGCCATTACCGGTCCAGTGGGGTACGCCGTTTTCATCGATGAGCACGTTGGACCAGATCACTTCCGTTCCAGGATGTCGCAGGCAATTCATCAGCAGGGGGTCCCCCTCCCGGTTCACATCCGCCACGATACCGAAAATCCCGCATTCGGGATTAATGGATCGAATCGACCCGTCCGGCGCGCGCCACATCTGGGCCAGGTCATCTCCCACAAAATGATCCCCGGCCATGGCAGTGGTGGTTTTCCCGCACCCGCTGGGGGCCGCACCGGTGACCCAGGTGATGCGACCGCCGGGGCCTTCGATACCAGTGATGAACATATGTTCGGATAGCTCATTCCCCCGATTTTCGTAAACCGCCTTATCCACGGAAAAACGGTGATTGCCCTTTTTTAGGAGCAGTGTGTTCCCGGCGTAAGTACAATTAAAGCTGTAGGTGGTACGGTGACTCCGATCCATAAACACCCGGGCGTTGGGCAGATCTTCGGGCCGGTTTAATCCTTCGCTGTGAATATTGGTATAAAAATACCCGACCTGGGCCACCTCGTTATCGAACACATCGTAGCAATTGCGGTAGAGAATTTCGGCACTGTGAGACACATAAGTCGAACTGGTGATCTCCAGGGCCGGGTTGGAAACCGGCGCGCCTACCGGCCCCCGAATGTAAAATCCCACCACCATGATCATACCCTGCATGATACCAATCATCCGTTCTGAAACTGTCTCAAGGGCTTCGGATCGATCCAGCTGGTTGGCCAATGAGCTTATCTTTTCCCCTTCATTGGCAATATAATAGGTACGATCGATGATCCGCCCCTGTTCCTCCTTTAAATCGTAGTGAATGGTGTGACCTTCCATGAGCAAGGATTTTTCCTCGCCCTTTTTAAGGGCCAAATCACGAATAAACTGCCGGTCTTCATCGGAACCGGTATTGATAAAAATACTTTCCGGGCGGCACATGGCGGCGGCATTGGCAATCTTTAATAATGCCGGGGTGGTTCGAATTTTCTCAATACGGGCCAGATGATCTGCATCCATCTTCTTTCCAAAAAGGGCCAGGGCTTCTTCACGGGTGTTGATACCCCCAACCTTCGTGACAATGTCCACTCCTTTTCCGATTTCCAACATAAGGCTTCTCCTTTATCGCGTTTGAAGAATGATATCCTTTAAATCCCGTTTCGGCACATGATGAACATTTTTTTCGTCTCGCCAATACCGGATGTCACCATCGGGTGAAACCGCTTCGATGACCACCGTTTCCCGGGGTTCACCCAAGGCGATAACCAAAAGCACTTCATACCGATCGTCAAGATTGAATATTTTTCCGATCCGTTTTCGATTAATAGTGGCGATCATGCAACCGGCCAGGCCCTTTTCCCGGGCACCGAGCAGAATGCTTTGGGCGGCGATGCCATGATCGACCCCGAAATCCGTTGATACCTGGGTATCACCCAAAATGATGATATATCCCGCCGGACGCTCGCCTTCCTCCGGCCCGGGCCAGTCCTTCAGATAAGCGGCCCACCCCAGACAGGAAAAGATATCTTCATTGACGGCGGGGTCACCGCAAAGAATATACACCAGCGGCTGCCGGTTGGCCCCGGATGCCGACAACCGAGCCAGATTGACCAGATCTTTCAACAGGTCCGGATCCAGGGGATGGTTTTGATAAAACCGGCGGCAGCTGCGATTCTTTCGAATCAGGTCTTCAATCATCATCTCCCTCCTTGCAGGTAAATTTTTCTTCTTCGGGCATATGCATTCGAATCCAGGCGAGTACCTTGTCAAATTCCAAACGGAGTTCCGAAAATGCCTTTCCCCGGTGGCTTATACGGCTTTTTTCTTTCCGGTTCAACTGGGCAAAGGTTTTTTGAAGCGGCGGATAGTAAAAAATCGGATCATAGCCAAATCCGTTATCTCCGGCGGGTGTTTGAGTGATGAGACCTTCACAGCGCGCTTCGTAGGTGAGGGCCTGACCGGTGGGAACCGCGATGGAAATGACACATTCGAAAAATGCCGTCCAATCGTTTTTTCCGGCCATCGCCTTGAGTAACCGGGCCGACCGCTCCATGTCATCTAAGCCCTTTCCCCCATAGCGGGCCGAACGCACGCCGGGAAGACCGCCCAAGGCCGTGACGCACAGACCGGAATCGTCCGCCAGGGCGGGCAATCCAATCACCCGGGCCACCTGGCTGGCTTTTTTATACGCATTTTCCTCGAAGGTGTCGCCGTCTTCCACCACAGGCGGTATCGGCCCGAAATCGTTCAAATATTTAATCGACACCGGAAAATCTACAAGCAGATCTTGAATTTCGGCAATCTTACCCTTGTTTCCGGTAGCCAACACAATCGTTGTTTGACGTTCCATGTTAAGCCATTTTTTGCGTGCTGAGGAATTTTTTCACGTTGCCGTTTTTCTTATCTTTATCCCTGAAAGATATAATCCATACCCTTCTCCTTGTAAAGCGCTTTGCCTTGTCATCCGTTTTGTTATATTGAGATAAAACGGAAAGGAAGCAGGGTCCCCGATGGAGGCCTTTGAAAAATGTCCCGCCTCAGGCGGATTCAAGTTCAAGTCGAAGATCCCGGACTTTGAACGGGGGGAGACGAAACATGACAGGCCGCCCGAATTATTCGGCCGGCCTGTCAAAGGAGGAAAAAAGATGAAGAAATATTGAGGTCTGACTCTTGAACATGCAACTTCCTTGCCAAAAATAATCATTCCCGTGCCCAGAAAGGTCCGTATATTTCTTTTTTCATTTTATATCAAACGGTTATATTTAATTAAAATCTGTTTGTGATCGTTGTTGAACCGTAGAGAGCACACCCATTGACCATTGATATGTTCCGAATTATTAACCTGTCTTCATGGAACTATATAATAAACATTGTTTTTACAGTTGGTTACATAAATAACCGTATCGTTCAAAATTTTGAACTTTCCCGAAATACATATTAATAATTTTAATATCCATTTGATTTTACTACAAATATAATTGTTCAAAATTTTGAACCCGACAACATTGGGTAATTCATTTCACAAACCGGCCATGAGGTTAACATGACCCTTTCTACTCTATTGGTTTAAACGATGGCTGTTCTGTCAGAAAAAAGCAACGATCGGATCTATCCGGTCCAGCCCCAGGTAGCCGTCGGTGCCGTGGTATTTCGTAGAAACAAGGTGTTGCTGGTTCATCGGGGAAATCCACCGGCAAAGGGACTCTGGGCTATCCCCGGTGGAAGAGTGCGGTTGGGTGAATCATTGCAGAAAGCCGCGGAACGGGAGATTCTGGAAGAGACCGGTGTTACCATACGGGCGGGAGAACCGGTGTTCACCTTCGATATGATCGATCGGAATGCAACCAACCGGATTCGCTACCATTATGTGATTATCGATCTCATGGCGGAATACCTCCATGGCAAGCTCAACGCCGGTGACGATGCCCTGTCGGCACGGTGGGTTTCTTCTATCGAAATTGCAACCCTCCCCGTTAGCGCCATGACCCGCCGGCTGCTTCAAGATCGATTTGGATTTTAAAGATGCGAACGCTCCTTATCGAAGACGATATCAAAATCGCCTCATTTATTGAAAAGGGGTTAAAAGCCGCCGGTTTTGCCGTGGATCATGCCCCCAACGGCCTGGACGGACTTCACCTGGCCTTGACCGAACCGTACGACGCGGCCATTATCGATCTCATGTTGCCCGGTCTTGACGGTTTAGCGGTCATCGAACGTATGCGCCGGGAGAAAATAAACATACCGGTAATCATTTTAAGCGCCAGGGATTCCATCGATGACCGGGTCCGCGGTCTGGGTGCCGGTGGGGACGATTACCTGACCAAACCGTTTTCGTTTTCAGAACTTCTCGCTCGAATCCACGCTCTCATGCGTCGAGCCAGCGGTGCTGCGGAGCCGACCCGTCTTCGTGTGGGCAATCTGGCCATGGACCTGATTTCCAGGGAAGTGGTGCGGGAGGATCGAAAAATCGATTTGCAGCCCCGGGAATTCGCCCTGTTGGAATACCTTATGCGCAACGCCGAGCGGGTGGTCTCTAAAACCATGATCATGGAGCATGTCTGGGATTATCACTTCGATCCGATGACCAATGTAGTCGAAGCCCGGATCAGCCGGTTGCGCAATAAAATCGATAAACCATTTGAGCGGAAACTGATTCACACTATCCGGGGGGTAGGCTATGTCCTTCGGGAAACCCGGTAAATTTCGCGGCAGTCTGGCATTTCGACTCACGCTTTGGTACGCAGCTGTATTTGCCGCTTCCTCTGCCGTTGCCTTCCTTTTATTTTATCTTTTTATTACATCGATGATCCGGGAACGTATCGACCAGGATCTATCCGCCCAGGCCAGTGAATTTTCCACCCTGCTCGGGGCCAGGGGCATGAAAGCCGTTAAACGTGTGGCTGTCCTGGAAGCCCAGGCGGCCGGCGAAAAAAAACTCTTTATCCGGCTCCTCCGTTTAAACGGCGATGTCTTTTCATCATCCAATATGTCGTATTGGCAGGATATCGGTGTCCATCGCGACGCCA
>JAOZUU010000092.1:6904-8601 GCA_029938515.1 Desulfobacterales bacterium
TTTTCATCATCCAATATGTCGTATTGGCAGGATATCGGTGTCCATCGCGACGCCATGCGCCGGTTGACCGGGGGTGAAAAACAGGTATTAAAAACCATCTCCCTGCCGAATCGCAAAGAAAAAATCCGGATCCTTTATCGTCGGATCGGTCCGGGGGTTTTCCTTCAGCTCGGTCATTCCATGGAACCATACACCCGTTTTTACCAGGCGTTTAAAACGATCTTTGTCATCACCATGGGATTGCTCGTCATCCTTTCCGCGTTAACCGGATGGTTCATGGCCCGAAGGGCCCTGTCAGGCGTGACGGCCGTAACCCGGACCGCCCGTCAAATCGCCGACGGCGCCCTGGAACAACGCGTGCCGGTCAAAACCGCGGGTGACGAGATCGACCAGATGGCCGTTATGTTTAACCGGATGCTGGACCGGATCCAATCCCTGATCACCGGAATCCGGAACATGAGCGACAATATTGCCCATGACCTGCGTAGCCCCATCACCCGGATCCGGGGGCTGGCCGAAGTGACCCTGACCACGAAAACAGGCCTGGAAGGCTACACACAGATGGCGGCGAGCACTATTGAAGAGTGTGATGGGCTTCTTGATATGATCAATTCGATGCTGCTGATCTCCCAGAGTGAAGCCGGGGCTTCCCGGCTCGTATCGGTATCAGTCAACCTCACCAGACTTCTGGCCGATGCGTGTGAATTGTTCCAACCCGCGGCCGAAGATAAAGAGGTATCGCTCAACTGCGATTTGCCGGAAGAGACGCCCCCCCTGTCGGGAGATGTCAAACTGCTTCAGCGAATGTTTGCCAACCTGCTGGATAACGCCATTAAGTATACCCCGGCGGGTGGCAGGGCGCAGGTAACCCTGCAAACCCGAAAGCAGGGCGGGATCGTTGCGGTTATCATCCGCGACAACGGTGCCGGTATTTCTTTCGGGGACCTGCCGCATATCTTTAACCGCTTCTATCGCAGTGACCAGAGTCGCTCCCAAACCGGTACCGGCCTGGGGTTATCGCTGGCCAGGGCCGTGGCGCGGGCTCATGGCGGTGATATTGCCGTCCAATCCCGGCTCGGCCAGGGCAGCGAATTCACCGTTTCCCTGCCGGTAGAGGCGTATCGAGATTTACCATAGACTAACAGGCTAAACTGTGCCCGCTCTTGACGCCGGGGGTAGGTAATTATTTGGTTTGAAATAATATTTTTTTTAACCGTAGAATATAGAAGCAAACCCTTAATCATTCTGTCACGCCTGTGGCGTGATTCGATATTCAATGTTTCCAAGTAATTATAGTCATTTTCCCATAGAAACCCACGGTGCCAAGTACGTATAAAGACCAGACCGGACAGGACCGATAGATTAATCCCGTTAAAAAAAACGAAACCGACGGAGTGTCGAACTTGACAAACATGACCAATTGGTAATGTTGGGGTCATCTTCTTGTTAACCGGATGTTATATTTTCAGTGTGAATCGATTGAATTCGTAAAATCAATACAGGAGGTACGACAGTGACAAACACATTACCGAAAAAGACAATTGTTCTGGCCCTTGCCCTGGCGTTTTTGATCACCGGCTTCGGCTTGGTCACCAAAACGCAAGCCAAAACCACCATGGTACCGGTCAATTTTACCGAATTGGCCAAAGATGCCAAACCCGGCGTCGTCAACGTCCGAACGGTAAAGACCATTAAGG
>JAOZUU010000093.1:0-3403 GCA_029938515.1 Desulfobacterales bacterium
CCGAGATAGGGCCTTCGTCTCTTTTTGGTGCCTACCAGCTCATAAAAACGCTTGAGAACAAGGGGAAATCGCGTGGTGAGGTGATGAATGCACTTATAGATAAGTTCGGCGAAAAAAACCCGGAAGTGAACGTGATGCCCCATAGCTAAAAAGATTCTATAGGCTTTCAGATAATGTTTTTGATCCGCCTACGGCAGACTAGTAGGGAAGCGCCCCTGAGTAAGTCGTACAATTCGTACGTCGTCGAAGGGGGGCGACCGATAACGCAGTCCGAAAACTTTATCTGGAAGCCTGCAAAACAACCTTAAAGCGTCTAAGAACTCAATAATAACAACAAAGGGAGGAACAACATGTTGGCTCGAAAAATAAAAAAGCATATTTACTGGATGGGTTCAGTGGATTGGGACAGTCGTCTGTTTGACTCTCTTATCCCCCTTCCCGACGGAACAAGCTATAACGCTTATCTCATTGAAGGAAGTGAGAAGACCGTTTTGTTGGACACGGTTAATCCCCCCATGGCCAGTGAACTCATGGCACAGCTTGAGGGCGTTTCTAAGATCGATTACATCGTCTCGCAGCATGCGGAACAGGATCACTCCGGAACCATTCCGCAGGTCCTTGAAAAATACCCTGACGCAAAGGTCATATCAACCCCCAAAGCAAAAGGGATGCTTATCGACCTTCTGCAAATACCCGAGGAATTTTTTATTACTGTCAAGGATGGCGAGGCCCTGTCTCTCGGGGATAAAACCCTGAAGTTTATTTATGCTCCCTGGGTTCACTGGCCCGAGACCATGGTAACCTATCTGGAAGAAGATAAGATCCTGTTTAGTTGTGATTTTTTCGGTTCCCACATCGCAACGACTGATCTTTACGTTACCGATGACAGTCGTATCTATGAGCCGGCTAAACGCTACTTTGCCGAGATCATGATGCCATTTAGGAGCGTGATTAAAAAGAATCTGGATAAACTCGCGCCTTACGATATAGACATGATCGCTCCCGGCCATGGACAAATATTTCCGCGCCCGGCATTTATTATGGATGCCTACCGTGATTGGATACTGGGGCCCCTTCGAAACACGGTGGTTTTGCCTTACGTAACCATGCACGAAAGCACCCAACAAATGGTCGACCACCTGGTATCAGCCCTGGTGGAAAAAGATGTCAGGGTAAAAAAGTTCAATCTGGTCGTAACGGACATCGGAAAATTGGCCATGGCCCTGGTTGACGCGGCGACAATCGTCGTTGGTACACCCACCGTCCTGGCAGGTCCTCATCCTTATGCGGTCAACGCCACATTTCTGGCAAATGCCCTGCGACCCAAAACAAAATTTCTTTCCATAATCGGTTCCTACGGCTGGGGGGGCAAGACGGTAGAAACACTCGCCGGAATGATTCCCAATCTCAAGGTGGAGGTCATAGATCCTGTTCTATGTAAAGGGGTGCCCGCAGAGAGTGCTTTTAAAGCCTTGGATGATTTGGCTGCTACCATTGCACAAAAGCATAAAGAACACGATTTTATTTAGTGTTCGTCTGTCTATGGATGGGCACTATCTAACATTTCGCAGAATTCGGGAAGGGCTTTACCATTTCGTAAGGCTCCGAAATTTAATAAACATAATCGTAATCAAAAAAGGAGACTAAGCATGTTTTGTTTTCAATGTCAGGAGACCGCCAAAAACACCGGCTGTACCGTCAAGGGTGTTTGCGGAAAACCGGAAGAAACCGCTGATCTTCAGGATCTGTTGATCCATGCCTTAAAAGGGCTTGCCGTTTATGGCGAAAAGGCCGGAGAACTCGGCATTTCAAACCGGGATAACGGAGCGTTTGCGGCCCAGGGGCTTTTTGCCACCATCACCAATGCCAACTGGGACGATGATCGCTTTGTTGCAATGATTAAAGAAACACTGAAACGCCGGGATGCCCTGAAAAAAGAGGTTCAGGCAAAAACCGATGGTGATATTGCCGGTGCCGCCCATGACGCTGCCACCTGGTTTTCCGATGATGCGGCTGAATTTGTGCAAAAGGCCAAATCCATCGGCGTTCTGGCTACCGAAAACGAGGACGTCCGTTCCCTGCGTGAACTGTTGATCATTGGCCTCAAGGGGCTTGCCGCGTATGCCGATCACGCCGCCATTTTAGGAAAGGAAAAAGACGAGATTTACGATTTCATCATGGAAGCCCTGGCGTCAACCACCAAGGAGTTGTCGGTGGATGATATGATTGGACTGGTGATGAAAGCCGGCGAAACGGCCGTCACTACCATGGCCCTGCTGGACGAAGCCAATACGAGTGCCTATGGTCATCCGGAAATTTCCGAAGTAAATCTCGGGGTTCGCAACAACCCGGCCATTCTGATCAGCGGCCATGATTTGAAAGACATGGAAGAGCTGCTCAAACAGACCGAAGGGTCGGGCGTGGACGTGTATACTCACGGTGAAATGCTGCCGGCCAATTCTTACCCCGCTTTTAAAAAATATGATCATTTAGCAGGCAACTACGGCAGTTCCTGGTGGCATCAAAACAAGGAATTCCAGTCCTTTAACGGGCCGATTTTACTGACCACCAATTGCCTAGTTCCGTTAAAAAAGAACAATACCTATCTGGACCGGCTTTTCACCACCGGGATGGTCGGTTATTCCGGTGCCAAACATATTCCCGACAGGGCCAACGGCGATACCAAGGATTTTTCCGAAATCATCGCGCTGGCCAAAAAATGTGATTCACCTGAAGAGATCGAAACCGGCAAGATTGTCGCCGGGTTTGCCCACAACCAGGTGCTTGCCCTGGCCGACAAGGTCGTGGAGGCCGTCAAATCCGGTGCCATCAAGCGCTTTGTGGTCATGGCCGGATGTGACGGACGTCAGAAATCCAGAAGCTATTTTACCGAAGTGGCTGAAAACCTGCCCAAAGATACGGTGATCCTCACCGCCGGATGCGCCAAATATCGCTACAACAAACTCGATCTTGGTGATATCGGCGGTATTCCCCGGGTACTCGATGCCGGTCAGTGCAACGATTCCTATTCCCTGGTGGTGATCGCTCTCAAACTGAAGGAAGTGTTCGGCCTGGATGATATCAATGATTTGCCTATCTCCTATGACATTGCCTGGTATGAGCAAAAGGCCGTGGCGGTACTTTTGGCCCTTCTGTTTCTCGGAGTCAAGGGGATTCGCCTGGGGCCCACCCTGCCGGCGTTTCTTTCCCCGACCGTGGTCAATGTGCTGGTGGAAAAATTTGACATCAAGCCCACCGGTACGGTTGCCGAGGACATCGAGGCGATGATGAGCGGAAAATAGGTCAAAGTTCATGCGGCATTTTCCTTTAAATCCCCCTTTAAAAAGGGGGATTTCAGCCGGTTCAAAATAAATTTCCCCACCCCCCCCCTTTGCGGGAGACC
>JAOZUU010000093.1:3413-6617 GCA_029938515.1 Desulfobacterales bacterium
CACTTATTGAGAAGTTACTACTATGGAATCTAAAATATAAAAGCAAAGATAAGGAAAAGACGATGGAAATAACATCTTACAGTGCGGACGAATTGTTTAATGCCTTGACAACCAAGGATGATTTTCTTTTACTCGATGTACGTAACGAGGAAGAATTTGGCCGTTTTAAAGTGGAAGGACCGTTCCCTTTCGATATGGTCAATGTCGCTTACTTCGAATTTATGGAATTCGAGGAAGAGAGCGTTGCCAAGGTGCCGAAGGGAAAAAAAATTCGGATTGTCTGCGCCAAGGAGGGTTCCGCCAAGTATGTCGCCGAGATCCTGGCAAAACATGGATATGAAAATGTTTCGTATCTTGAAGGCGGCATCAGAACCTGGGGAAACCTGCTGGCTCCGGTAAAAGTGAGCGAAAACGAAAATTACGAGGTGTACCAGTTTAGACGTCCCGGCAAGGCGTCGCTGAGTTATGGCCTCATTTCCGGAAATGAAATGTTTGTTTTTGATCCGGCCAAAAACGTATCGACCTACCAGAAGCTTGCCGAAAAGCATGGTTGTGCCATCACGCGCACCTTTGAGACCCATCGTCAGGCGGATTACATCTCGGGAAGCGATCCTCTGCGGAAAAAAACCGGTGCTGAAATCATTGCGCCGCAGCCCGATTTTGACGTCGCCCGTTTTCCCTACACAGCGGTTAGCGACGGTGATATTTTTACCTTCGACGGCACGGGACCTGAGGTCAGGGCCATTCACACGCCGGGACACACACCGGGCAGCATGAGCTATCTGATCGATGAAAAATACCTTGTCTCGGGCGACGCTGTTTTGATCCTCTCCATCGGCCGACCCGATCTCGGGGGCATGGCCGAAGCGTGGTCGAAGTTGCTTTTTAACACCATGACAAAAAAGATCCTCAAATGGGATCCTGCCACTATTGTTCTTCCCGGGCACTACACGGACTGGAAAGAAGCCGATGATAAACTGATCTTTGCCGCTCCTCTGGGAGATATTATCAAGGAGAATGGCGATATTTACGGCATCACGGACGAAGCCGGTTTTTTCGCATTTATTAAATCAAATATGCGCACCCAGCCGGAAGAGTATGCCAAGATTCGCGAAATTAATGCCGGCCTGGTAGAAGTCGACGAAGAAGAGCAGGACACCATGGATCTGGGTAAAAACGAATGCGCCGCTTCGGCGGTAGATGGTTGATAAGGCTTTTGCCTGGGTGCAAAAGCTTTCCGAAGCGAAACGGCCGTTGCGTCAACGTTTCTTTTTCATTGCCGATATAATACCGCATCAGGGGGGGCGCCGGAGGAAATCCCATCATGACATATTCACTATACTGGGCGGACCACTACCCCCAAAAAGTATGCCCGGCCGCCAAGGCCCTTGAAAGCATCCGGCCAGGTCAGCGTATTTTCATCGGTTCGGCCTGCGGAGAGCCCCAAGAGCTGGTCCGCGCCCTGTCCAGGGCCGCTGCCAGGCTGAGCGGCCTTGAGATCGTTCGCATGATGAGTCAGGAGACCACGTCGCTGACCGAAATCGCCAACCGCACCATGGATTTCAGCCTGAGCATCCGTAACATCTACCTGGGGACAGCGGAAACCGAGAGCGTTGCTCAGAAAAAGCGCTTTATCACGCCGGTGAACATGTCCGAAGTACCGGGCCTGTTCAAAACCAGAAAACTGCCTATCGACGTGGCCCTGGTGCAAGTGTCGCCCCCCGACGATTTCGGCTGGATGAGCCTGGGGATTTCGGTGGACGTCACCCTGGCGGCCGCCACAGCCGCCCGGCATGTCATCGCCCAGGTCAACCCATGCATGCCCAGGGTGCTGGGCCAGAGCTTCATCCATGTCAACGATGTGGATTTCATTGTGGAACACGAAGAGCCGCTGATAGCGGTAGAGCCGTCCCGGCAAGCCGATGCGTCTGCCCAGATCGGCCGCCACATCGCCAGGCTCATCGAGGACGGCACCACCCTCCAGATCGGTCTGGACGCCGCCTCCCAGGCTACCATGCAGGCGCTTTCCAAAAAAAACGATCTGGGTTTTCACTCCCAGTACATCACCGACGATACCATGCACCTGTTCGCCAAGGGCGTGATCACCAATCGGAAAAAGGGATACAACGAGGGCAAGTTGGTGGCTTCAGCGGGCATCGGCAGCCAGCACCTGTACGAATTTCTGGATGACAATCCGGCCGTGGAATTCCGCCCGTCGGACTACGTTAGCGATCCGTTTATTATCTCCCGTCATCACCGCATGGTTTCCATGAACGTGGCCCGGCGCGTCGACCTGACGGGCCAGGTAACCTGTGAAGCTGACCCGCAGACTTTTTTTGCCGGTATTTCCGGCATACTCGACTTTGTGCGCGGTGCCAAACGTTCACCGGGCGGCAAATCAATCCTCATGCTGACGTCCACCACACCGGATGAAGCGTCCAGCAACATCGTTCCCTGGTGCCAGGAAATGGCAGTCGTCGTTCCAAGGGGGGACGTCCAGTTCGTGGTGACCGAATACGGTGCCGTCAACCTGGCGGGTAAAAGCCTGCAGGAAAGGGCCCTGGCCATAATCAGTATTGCCCACCCCAAGTTTCGTGACGAACTGTTCGAAGCGGCCAAGAAAATGGAATTGATCGGCGCTGAACGGACCCTGGGCGAAGCCGTACGGGCCGTTTATCCGGTCAAACTGGAGGAAATCATTTCCATCGACGGCCAGAAAATCACCATCAGACCGGCCAAGCCCGTGGATGAACGGCGTATTCAGGAGCACTACTACGCCTTGGACAAAAACGATGTGTTCCTGCGCTTTTTCCACGGCAAGACCAGCTTCAGCCGTTCCGAAATCGAACCCATGTCCCAGATTGACTACGTGCAGGATCTGACCCTCATTGCCGTGGTGGGTGAATTCGGATTCGATAAGGTGATTGCCGTGGGAGAATACCTGCTCATCGAGCAAAATAACATGGCCGAAGTCGCTTTTTCGGTAGACAAGGAGTACCGTGGCAAGGCGCTGGCCAAGCGCCTCCTGCGGAAACTGGCCCAGGCCGCCCGGGAAAACCACATCTCCGGTCTGATGGCCATCACGGCCACGGACAACAAGCCCATGGTCAACCTGTTCAAGACCCTGCCCTACAAGGTAAAAACCGTGTTCAGCGGCGGAGATCTCATTTTAACCTGCCGCTTCGATGATCTGGAAGAGGCCGC
>JAOZUU010000093.1:6717-8568 GCA_029938515.1 Desulfobacterales bacterium
ATAAGGAGAAACAAATGCCGATTCCGGGAAATCTTTTAACCACCGCCATGGCGGTGATGCCCCATACGGACCCGGAGCGCGCACTTGAGGTGGCCCTGTCCACGGATGTGCCCTTCTGGCCCCAATTGCCGAATTACAACTACCATGAAGACATGTATGTTCAGGCCGCCGAACACTTCCCGGGTATCCTCCTCGATATGGAAGGCCGCACCCTGCGGTTTTCCATGGATAAATTTATCATGGAACTGGAAGATACCCTGGAACATTTTGATGATCCTGCCTATTTTGATATCAGCCCAAGCTATTCCGTTGTTTATCATCAGTTTTTATCCATGGATTTATCCGATCGACCCGCCATCCGGGGACAGCTTGAGGGACCGATCAGTTTCGGTTTCAATATCATCGATCAGGATGAGCGGCCGATTCTCTTTGATGACACCGTTCGTCCTTTTATGCTCGAATTCATGACAAAAAGAATCAACGTGCAGCTCGACAGACTAAAGGCGCTCAACCCGAATGCGTTTATGTTTGTCGATGAACCCGGGCTTCAATTTCTTTTTTCGGCCATGGCCGGTTACAGTGACCTCAAGGCCAAGGGAGATCTTGACCTGTTTTTTTCCATGATTGAGCGTCCCCGCGGCATCCATCTTTGCGGGAATCCGGACTGGGATTTTCTGTTGGGATTGAATCTGGATGTCCTGTCCCTTGATATTTACACCAACGCGGAAATTTTCTCATCGTATGCCCCATCGATTAAGCGTTTTCTGGACAATGACGGGGTGATTGTCTGGGGAATCGTCCCCACCGGTTTTGAAACCTTTGAAAAAGAGGGGCTCGATTCGCTATCGGCCCAGTTGGAAAATGTATGGCGCACGCTGTCGAAAAAGGGGATCGACAGGGATCACATGCTGGAAAAAAGCATGCTTTCGCCGGCCACCTGCTGCCTGGTGAACCCGGATAAGGAGAAAACCGTTGAAAAGGCTTTTGCCTCGGTGCAAAAGCTTTCCGAAATACTTCGCGAGAAATATGGTATTTAGCATATTTAAGAAAATATTTTGGGGTAACTTTTCCGTAGTTATATAGCGTCTGCGGAGGTGTTATCTGATTGATTCTGGATACTGGATGCTTGATCCTGGATGACAAAAGTTGTGATATTCTTTTATCCAGTATCCAGAAACCGGTATCCAGTATCTTTCCTCAAATATTAAAAGGAGCGGAACGAATGGACATCAAAACATGGCAGAGTGATGCCGTCACCATTAAAGTGGATTACGATAAATGCAAGGGACATGGCGAATGCGCCGATGCCTGCCCATCCGAAGTTTATGAAGTGAAGGACGGTAAGGCCGTCCCGGTTGACATCGATGAGTGTGTTGAATGCTGCACCTGTGTTGAAACTTGTCCGGAAGAAGCGATCGAACATAGTTCGTGTGAATAAATAATGATCAAATGATCAAAATAATTCTTGACAATGGGAATGGCCGCATTTATATTATGGTCAAATGATCAAAATGGAGACGGTAAAATGCCCCGACCCAAGAAACCGAGATTCGTATCCGGATATCCAACCATTGCGGCGTTTGTTCCCCAGGGCGTGCATGTGGCCGGTGAGGTCTTCCTTTCGGTGGAAGAGCTCGAAGCCATCCGGTTGAGTGATTTTGAGCGTCTGGACCAGGAATCGGCGGCCAATCTCATGCAGGTCTCCCGACAAACGTACGGGCGGATTTTAGCCAACGCGCGCGGCGTGGTCGGTGAAGCCCTGGTGACGGGAAAGGCGTTGCGGATCGAGGGAGGCACTTATGAAATGCGGGGCAGGGGTAGACGCCGGCGAAGAAGATGGGTCAACGAGAT
>JAOZUU010000094.1 GCA_029938515.1 Desulfobacterales bacterium
ATACATCCACTAGACCCTGAACCTAGCGCGTCTACCAGTTCCGCCACTTCGGCACAAAATATATTGATTTCGTGTTGACGATGTCTTAATTATATATATTTTAGATGTCAAGGTAAAACTTATACTGGGATACGGATAAAGTGTTTTGCTCCAGGTTGAATCAATGGGGTAAAATAAAGACTTTAACAAAATACATATATTTTATTTAATTTATTATAAATATAAAGATATATATTCATGCAACGAATCAAAACACTGGACGAAATAACTGAACCGTTTAAAAATGCCGTCATCACCATCGGCAATTTCGACGGGGTTCATATGGGGCACCAGGCTCTTTTTCATGAAGTCATTGAGCAGGCCGATGCCATCAACGGAACCGCCATGGCGATGACCTTTGACCCTCATCCCAGTCGGGTGCTTAAAAAAAACAACCACCCGCCCCTGATCACCCTGAACGAACAAAAAACGGAGCTGATCGGAAGCACCGGGATCGAGGTCCTGATTTGCGTGCCTTTTACCAGGGAATTCGCGGAAATCTCCGCCATGTCCTTTGTCGATGATCTCCTGGTCAAACAAATCGGCATGAAAGCCATCGTGGTTGGGCAGGATTACTCGTTTGGCCGAAACCGCGAGGGCAGCATCGATTTTCTGAAACAACATGCGCAATCCCTGGGGTATGAAGTCATCGTGGCCGGGTGGATCCAGGACGCCAGGACCCGTGCCCTTCGGGTAAGCAGTACCCGCATACGCGAACTGGTCATGGCCGGCAAAATGCGGGAAACCAGACAAATGCTGGGACGATATTACCAGATCCGGGGAGTCGTGACCCGGGGGCGCGACCGGGGCGGCAGATTGCTCGGATTCCCCACGGCGAATAT
The DNA here is from genome assembly GCA_029938515.1 of Desulfobacterales bacterium. GTDB lineage: Bacteria > Desulfobacterota > Desulfobacteria > Desulfobacterales > QNYZ01 > QNYZ01. The sequence continues at coordinate 882 of JAOZUU010000094.1, forward strand.
CAATCTCCAGGACGAACTGGCACCGAATAACGGGGTGTATGTCGTCACGGTGGAACGGCAGGAAAAGAAATACCTGGGCGTAGCCAACATCGGTTACAGCCCCACCTTCGACGACCATGTCTTTACGGTGGAAGTCCATATTCTTGATTTCGACGATGATCTGGTTGGAGAAAAAATCCGAGTCAATTTTGTCGACCGCATTCGGAACGAAATGAAATTTCCCGATCTCACCGCTTTGTCCAACCAGATTCTGAAGGACATTGAGGTGGCTCGCGGAATGCGATTAATGTAATAGATACTAATTGAGCCAAAGCCCAATTAAGGAGCTGTCAGCGCCTTTTTTAATGAAAAAAACACTGCTCTCTTTTTTCATCGGCATCATCGTGTCCGCTACGGCGCTGTATTTTGCTTTTAGAAATGTGCCGTTGGCCGAATTACTGGCCTTTATCGGAAAGGTGAATTATCTCTGGATCGGACCATCGGTCCTTTTGATCCTGGCGGCTTTCTTTCTCCGGTCGATCCGTTGGTGGGTAATCCTGGGTACGGACCGGGAACTTGGCTTCTGGAGCGTTCATCATCCCCTGATGATCGGTTTCATGTTAAACTGCATCCTCCCCGGGCGGGTCGGTGAACTTGCCCGCCCTGCCCTTTTATCCAACCGTGAACGTATCCCGTTCACCACGGGTCTGGCAACGGTGGCGGCTGAACGGATATTTGATATTGCCATGCTGTTGTTCATTTTTGTTTTGATGCTGGGTACCATCCGGATCGATCCGAACATCAATATCCCTTTTGGCAACTACCATTTGACACGGTCAACCCTGGTGACCATCGGCCAGGGGATGGTTCAATTGAGTCTGGCCCTTTTATTCGGGATTGTCTTGATTTCCATTGATGCATCCCGTCGGTTAATCAATCGGGTGATCATGGGGGCGCCAAAATTGTTATTTTTTATGTCACCGGGTTTCCAGCAACGAGTCAGCGACAAAGTCGGTGCGCGTCTGGTCGCGATCATCGAAAATTTTGCGGCGGGATTCGCCCTGGTAAAAAAACCGGGTCGATTGATCGCCTGTACCGGCCTGACGGTGGCGATCTGGTTTCTCTCAGGAACATCTTACTACGTGATGGCCCTCGGTTCCCCGGGAATAGACCTGTCGATGATTGAAATGTTTATTTATATGGTCATTATCTGTTTTTTCATCGCCCTTCCATCGGTACCGGGCTACTGGGGTCTGTGGGAGGCCGGAGGCATGTTCGCCCTGGCCCTGTTTGGAATTGCGCCGAAAGATGCCGCGGGATTTACCCTTATGAACCACGCGGTTCAGCTGTTTCCGGTCATCATTGTCGGGTTGTTATCGGCAATGGTGACCGGTGTAAATATCTGGAAGGCGTCTTATCCGGAAAAATCACCGATCCATCAGGAAAGCCGGATATGACGGAATCATACCCGATCTTGACATATCCCGATAAATTCCTTCAGGAACCGGTCGCCGATGTCAAAAATATCGATGGCAAGCTGCAGGAAATCATCCAGCGCATGGCCGCGACCATGTACGCCGCCCCCGGTGTCGGCCTGGCCGCGATTCAGGTCGGGATCGACCAGCGCGTGCTCCTCTACGACATTGCTCCCCGCGACGAAGACCGCGAGCTGCATGTGCTGATCAATCCCAAAATCGTTGAATCCGATGGAACCACGGTTTCAGAGGAAGAAGGGTGCCTTTCCGTCCCCGATTTCCGGGCCGATGTGAATCGCGCCGCCCGAATTCATGTCAAAGGATACGACCGGGATGAAAACCCGCTTGATATCGACATCGACGGTTTCCTGGCCATCGTCTTGCAGCATGAAATCGACCATTTAAACGGCAAATTGTTCATTGAGCGGATCAGCGCCCTGAAACGCCAGCTGTATAAACGGAAAATACGGAAACAATTGAAAGAAAAATGATGGCCAACCCGCTTAAACTGGTGTTTATGGGGACCCCGGACTTTGCCGTCCCCTCCCTTGTCGCTCTTGACCAGAGCCGACATCGCATCCTGAGAGTCATCACCCAGCCCGATCGACCCAGGGGACGGGGCCGCCGGATGACGATATCTCCGGTCAAGGAAACGGCCTTGCGGCTTGGCTGTGACATTGCCCAGCCGGCCTCGGCCCGGGGGGACGATTTCATAACGGTATGTTTCGATCCGGGCCCCGATCTGATGGTGGTGGTCGCTTACGGAAATATTTTACCTGCAGCCGTCGTATCCCGTCCCCCGATAGGTGTCGTCAATGTTCATGCATCCCTGCTGCCGCGTTACCGGGGCGCGGCCCCGATCCAGTGGGCCATCATCAACGGGGACGACCATACCGGCATCACGACCATGCGGATGGATGCCGGTATGGATACCGGCGACATACTGCTTACCGCCCGCACCTCGATTCGTTCCGATGACACTGCCGCCAGCTTGCATGACCGCCTGGCCGGGATGGGGGCCGAGCTGCTCGTCGACACCCTGGATCGACTGGCGGCCGGAGATATTGAACCGATCCCCCAGGATGACCGCCAGGTGACCTATGCACCGCTGTTGAAAAAGAAAGATGGCGAGATCGACTGGCACCGGTCGGCGACGGCCATTGAACGCTTGATTCGGGGAATGACTCCGTGGCCGGGCGCCTATACCTTTCAGGAAGGTCGACGGTTGAAAATTTTCCGTGCCGCGGTTATCGATTCAACATCCGATATGCCACCCGGTACAGTCGTCAGGGGATTTGCCGACGAACTGCGCGTGGCCACGGGCAAAGGGATGTTGTCGCTTCTGGAACTTCAGGGTGCTTCCGGCAAACGTCTGTCCACCGCTGATTATCTGCGGGGACACCCGATTCCACTGGGAACGATTTTCAAGTAAATCCTATGCCAGATCCAATCCGACGCACAGCCCTGTCGATATTAAACCGCCTGGAGCGCAACCATCACACCCTGGACGATATTTTAGACTCAGCCGTTGAAGCGGCGCCCATTTCCTCCAGACGCGACCGAAACTTCATTTATGCCCTGACCTATGGAACCCTGCGATGGCAGGGCCGGCTGGACTGGATCCTTGATCAGGTTTCCAATACACCGGTCCAGAGGATGAACCCGAAAGTCCGCAACATCCTGCGACTCGGATTATTTCAAATCCTTTTTATGGATCGCGTCCCCAAATCCGCCGCTGTCAACACGGCCGTGGATCTCACTAAAACGGTAGCCGGCCCGAAAATATCCGGTTTTGTCAACGCCGTGCTACGCAATGCCATCCGACGCCGGGAAACCATCTCCTTTCCGGATGCGGCCCGTAACCCGGTGGCGGCCCTGGCCACCCGGAAGTCTTTCCCGCCATGGATGATTGAGCGGTGGATCGAGCAAATGGGCCATGATGAAACACTTGCCATGTGCAAAACAATCAACACCATGCCTTCTCTGACGCTGCGCACGAATACGCTAAAAACCAATCGCCAGTCTCTGACCGCGGCATTGCAAGCTGACGGCGAAGACCCGCAACCGACACCGTGCTCACCCCTCGGTCTACGGCTGACCCGGACAAACCGATCCGTTCCCGACCTGCCCGGCTTTCGTGATGGCGGATTTCAGGTCCAGGACGAAGCCGCTCAGCTGGTGACGTTTCTTCTGGATCCCCGGCCCGGTGAAAGAATCCTCGACGCCTGCGCGGGCCTGGGGGGGAAAACCGGTCATATCGCCCAGCAAATGAAAAATACCGGACGTATTACGGCGATGGATTATCAATCCGCCAAATTAAGCCGTCTCGATCAGGAAATGCGGCGGCTTGGAATAACCATCGTCTCACCCAAAACGGTTGATCTGAATAACGCTTCGGCGACGGCCCGTCTCGGGGTCTTCGATCGCGTCCTTGTCGATGCCCCCTGCTCGGGCCTGGGGGTCCTGCGCCGCCATCCGGATGCCAAGTGGCGGCATACGACCCACACGTTTTCAAAAATGGCCAAACGCCAGCTTCAATTTCTCGAGCACCTGGCCCCTCTGGTCAAACCCGGCGGCACCCTTGTTTATGCAGTATGCTCAACTGAACCTGAAGAAAATGAGGAGGTTATAAAACCGTTTTTAAATAATCACTCGAACTTTACCGTTACGCCGGCCACACCCTTTTTACCATCCCCGGCCCGACACCTCGTCACTCCGGACGGGTACTTTCGTACCCGGGTCCATCGCCACCAAATGGATGGATTTTTCGCTGTCCGATTTCGGAAAACAATCGTCTTCGAATCTTGACACGCTTTTACCGCCTCTCTATAATCAGCTTTCGCGACAAAGTTGAAAGTTTCGTAAATTCCTTAAAATTTCCGCAAAGAGTATTGAGAGTTGAGTATTGAGGAATGAGTATTGAGGGATGAGTGTTGGGAGTTTTTTTCATTACTTATTACTAAATATCTAATTTTTTAACCCGGAAATTTAGTATGACCGCTAAATTTGATTTCGATAAACCCATTGATCGCCGGAACACCGCCTCTATGAAATGGGACCGCTACCGGGGAACGGACATTCTTCCCATGTGGCTGGCGGATATGGATTTCCAATCCCCCCCCGAGGTGATGGCAGCCATTCGCCAACGGGTGGACCATGGCGTGTTCGGCTATTCCCGGCCGCCGGAAGACTTGACCAAGATCACCCTGACCATGCTGAAAGAACGGTACGGCTGGACGGTCAAACGTCACTGGCTGGTATGGCTTCCGGGCCTGGTCACCGGCATCAATGTCTCCTGCCGTGCCGTGGGTCAGAGAAACGATGATGTGATGACCGCCATACCGGTCTATCCCCCGTTTTTAACGGCGCCGGGTTTCAATGAGCGAACCCTGACAACGGTTCCCCTGACCGAAAATGAAATGAACTGGACGCTTGATTTCGATAAACTGGAACAGGCCGTAACGCCCCGGACCCGGCTGTTTTTGTTGTGCAATCCTCACAATCCCGTAGGTCGCGTTTTCACTTCCGACGAACTCCGTCGACTCGTCGCGTTCTGCAAAAAACACGACCTGGTTATCTGTTCCGATGAAATTCATTGTGACCTGATTCTGGATCCGGCTAAAACCCATTTCCCCACCGCCGTACTGGACCTCGAAGCAGCCGACCGGACCATCACCCTCATGGCGCCAAGCAAGACCTACAATATCGCCGGACTGGGTTGCTCTTTTGCCGTCATCTCAAATGCATCCCTGCGGGAACGCTTCAAGACGGCCATGGCAGGGCTCATCCCCGATGTGAATATCCTGGCCTTTATTGCGGCAGAGGCCGCCTATCGCCAAGGTGAACCGTGGCGCAGGGCCGTAATCGAATATCTGCGTAGCAATCGTGATATCGTTATTCAGGCTGTAAACGCCATGCCTGACCTGGATATAAAACCGATTGAAGCCACTTACCTGGCCTGGATCGATACCCGTCGGGCGGGCATTCAGCATCCCGCCGCCTTTTTCGAAAAAGCGGGGGTTGGCTTGAACAACGGGCAGGATTTTGGTGGGCCGGGCTTCGTCCGGCTCAATTTCGGTTGTCCGCGGGCCACGCTGGAAACCGGCCTGGGCCGAATGGCGGCTGCAATGGCAACAAGAACGAACCATAAGGGGCTTCATTAAATGCCTAAAATGAGTCCCGCCCTGGCGGGATTAATGAATCTGCCTATTCTAATTTAAAAGGATAAACCCGACAAATGAATTCATCTCAATCAAATTACACCGCCCTTGATCGACCCGATATATCGGCGCGCCTCTTCCATCCCCGTAAAGAACCCCTCATTTCGTCTTCCGGTCCGGGCCATTATGTCATGATCCCCGTATCCGCTGATGATAAGGTGGGTGGACGGTTTCATTTGGCCGGGACCGATATGCACTCTTTTCTCTTTTTCCCCGGAAACGGTGAGATTGTGTCTGATTATGATGATCTGGGACCCGTCTACAACGCCCTGGGAATCAATTTTATGCCCGTGGACTACCGGGGCTATGGCCGATCCACCGGTACTCCGACCGTATCTGCCATGATGAAGGATTGCCACACGATCTTTCATTTTACCAAAACCTGGCTGGCGGAAAATCACTATACCGGGCCCCTGATCCTCATGGGCCGGTCCCTGGGAAGTGCATCGGTGCTGGAGCTGGCAAGCGCCTATCAGGATCAGTGCGACGGGCTCATCATCGAAAGCGGATTTGCCCATGTCGAGCCCCTGTTGCGGTTATTGGGAATCATTCCGGAAGCCATCGGTTTTAAGGAAGAACAGGGATTCAGAAATATTGATAAAATAGGCGCCTTTACCAAACCGACCCTCATCATCCATGCCGAGTACGATCACATCATCCCCTTTTCCGACGGGCAAGCGCTTTTCGATGCCTCGCCGGCGGCCGATAAACGGCTGGTGAAGATCCCCGGAGCCAATCACAACGACATCTTTTTCCATGGGCGGGAAGCGTATCTTGCGGCTATTGGGGATTTTGTCGCGGGATTACGATCATGACGGAACTATTTGAGCTCAATGCAGAGCAGGAACTGGCCGCTAAATACGATCAGGGGCATGTGCTGGTATTGGCCGGCGCCGGCACCGGCAAAACCCGCACCATTATCGCCCGGGCCGCCTATTTAGTTCGGAAGGGGATCGATCCCAACCGGATCCTGCTGCTCACCTTTACCCGCCGCGCCGCCCGGGAAATGACCGCGCGGCTGGTCAAACTCGTCGGTCGCGACAAAGTCAGTCTGATGGCGGGGACTTTTCATCACTTTTGCCTGTACACCATGCGACGAATGCATACCCGGTTCGGTCTCGAAGGAACCACCGTGATCGACCGCGACGATCAGATCCAGTTGATGAAACTGATCCGGGCCGAATTTCGCCAAAAGGGCGAGCAGTTTCCCCGGGCGGCGGAGCTGGTTCGGCTTTGTTCCTATGCCCGCAATACCACCCAGCCCATGTCGGATTATTTATCGCGCTATACTGATTATGAATCGGAAATGGCCGAGCGGATCTGTGAAGTGGCGGTGTCATTCGACCGCCGGAAACGGAAAAACGGCTATCTCGATTACGACGATATCCTTCATGTCTTTGCCAAACGGCTCCATGAAGATCCGTCCACAAGGGACCAGGTCAGGGGGCTTTACGATCATGTCCTGGTGGACGAGATGCAGGATACCAACCCGCTTCAATGGCTGATTTTAGATGGTTTGCGTGATCCCGCCCGGCTGTTCTGCGTCGGCGATGATGCCCAGAGCATCTACGCCTTCCGGGGAGCGGATTTCCGCAATGTCCATTCCTTTACCGACCGGGTCCCGGACGCCGTGACGTTGCGCCTGGAAAAGAATTACCGCTCGACCCAGGGGGTCCTCGACCTGTCCAACTGGCTGCTGAAAGAATCTCCGATCGGCTACAATAAACATTTGAGCGCCCATCGACGGACGGTCAGCAAACCCCGTCTGCTCAATTTTGACAGCGATTTCGACGAGGCCCGCTGGATCGCCGACGACCTGATCGAACGGCACGAAACCGGCGCACCCTGGAAAGACCACATGATCATCACCCGCACCGGTTTCGGCGCCCGGGCCGTGGAATCATTCATGGTGGAAAAAAAAATTCCCTACCGGTTCGTTGGGGGCGTCAGCCTTCTGCATGCCGCCCATGTCAAGGACCTCCTCTGCCTGATCCGGGCATCGGCC
>JAOZUU010000095.1 GCA_029938515.1 Desulfobacterales bacterium
ATTGTCGTGATCGTGGTGGCGCTGGTGTACGTCTTCCCCACATTTAAGCCGACCTTGTGGCCCCACAAGCAGATCAATCTGGGGCTTGACCTGCAAGGGGGCATGCACCTGGTGCTGGAAGTCGAAACAGACAAAGCCGTTATAAACCGAATCGAACGTATCGGCCAGGATCTTCGACGTCAGATGAAAACTGATCGAATCAAGTACAATGGCGTGGATCTAACCGAAAACGCGCGGCTGACGGTGAAACTGAAAAGCCCTGAAGATAGAATAAAATTTGATGCGATACTGGATAAAGAGTTCCGGGACCTGCGCATCAACTCCGGCGATGACGACTTGACGGTGCTGCTTGACCTGCCGGATCAGGAAAGCGATGCCATTAAACGGATGGCTGTGGATCAAGCCCTGGAGACCATCCGCAACCGGATCGATCAATTCGGTGTATCCGAGCCCGACATTCGCCGCCAGGGTGAAAAACGGATACTGATTCAGCTCCCGGGCATCAGTGACACCCAGCGGGCCAAGGACCTGATCGGTAAAACCGCTCAGCTTGAGTTCAAGCTGCTGGATGAAACCCATGATCTGAATGCTGCTCTCAAGGGAAGGGTTCCGCCGGGTAGTCAGATCCTCTATCAGGTGGAAGAAGATCCGGAAACCAATCGGCAAAAGAAAACGCCCTATCTGGTCAAAAAACGGACCCTGCTCACCGGCGCCCGTTTAAAAGACGCCCGGGTACAGATCGACTCAAGGTACAATGAGCCCAATGTCAGCATTGAGTTTGATCGCAAGGGCGGGCGGATATTCGAAAAAATCACCGAGGAAAACGTCAATAAACGTCTCGCCATCGTGCTGGACGACAAAGTCTATTCGGCCCCTGTCATTCAGGAAAAAATCAGCGGTGGCCAGGCGCGAATCACCGGCCGGTTTTCCGCGGAAGAAGCCCGGGACCTGGCCATTATATTACGCGCCGGGGCCCTCCCTGCCCCGGTAAAGATTCTGGAAGAACGGACAGTAGGCCCGTCTCTGGGTGCCGACTCCATCCGGCTCGGGATGCTATCCATAATCGTGGGAGGCAGCCTGGTGATTCTATTCATGATTATTTATTATAACCTGGCCGGTGTCATTGCGGACATAGCCCTTTTGGTGAACATCATCATCATGGCCGCCGGTCTGGCCGCTTTTCAGGCGACCCTGACATTGCCGGGGATCGCCGGATTTATCCTTACCATCGGCATTGCCGTGGATGCCAACGTGTTGATATTCGAACGGATCAGGGAAGAAATGCGGCTGGGGAAAACGCCCCGGGCCTCGGTAGAGGCCGGTTACAGTCGGGCAACGCTGACCATTCTGGACGCCAACATTACCACGCTCATCGCGGCCCTCGTGCTGTTTCAATTCGGTACCGGAGCGGTCAAGGGTTTTGCCGTCACCCTGAGCATGGGTGTGCTGGCCAGCCTGTTTACATCACTGATTTTAACGCGTGCCATCATCGACTATCTGCTGATCAATCGCAAAATGAAAAAACTGAGCATCTAACAGGAATTCGATTCATGCAGTTTATCAAATCAGATACAAATATCGATTTTATCGGAAAACGCAAAATCGCCTTTACCTTCTCCATCATCCTGATTGTCGTGAGTATCGGATCACTGATCGCTCACGGCGGCCCCCGCTACGGGATCGATTTCGCCGGGGGCACCCTGGTCCAGATCAAATTTAACCACCCCACCGAAATAAACGCGGTCAAGTCAGGACTGGCCGCCATTGATATGAAAAGCGCTTCGGTACAATCCTTCGGCACCAGAGACGACAATGAGTATTTGATCCGTACCGACAAAACGATTGCCACCAATGAGGGATTTACCCGCACCATTAAGGAGGCACTCAAATCGGCTTCCGGAAGCGATGTCGAAATCCAGCGGGTAGAGATGGTCGGGCCCCAGGTGGGCCGGGACCTTCAGCATAAAGCGTTGATGGCCATGTTTTTTGCCCTGCTGTTTATCACGATCTATATTTCGGGGCGTTTTGAATTAAAGTGGCTGCTAAGCGGCGGAGTCGCCGGAACCCTGATGGCGGTGGTCTATTTTTTGTCTTTGTTTGATGTCAGTATCGCCATATTAATTGTATCGGCTTTAATCGTCAGTCTGGTGATTTTCTGGTTTCTGCAGTTAAAGTACGCCATGGGCGCGATCCTGGCCCTGATCCATGACATCATCATCACCGTGGGGCTTTTTTCCATTTTTAACAAGGAGTTTACCCTCCCCATCATTGCGGCGCTTTTAACCATCATCGGATATTCATTAAACGATACCATCATTGTGTTTGACCGGATCCGTGAAAATATCGGCAAACAAAGTAAATCGCTGTTGCCGAACATCATCAACAAAAGCATCAATCAGACCCTCGGGCGAACCATCCTGACCTCAATGACCACCTTGTTCGTGGTGGTGACGCTCTTTATTCTCGGGGGCGGTATTATCCACGATTTTGCCTTCGCCTTGATCGTCGGCATTCTCGTCGGGACCTATTCATCCATCTTCGTGGCAAGTCCAACCCTGCTGGCCTGGCAAGGTCGAACAAAAAAATAATAATAAATCTGATGGACTCTTGGGCGGACTGGCTTTCGTTAAAATACGTACCGGGAATCGGAGATCTGCTCTACCGGCGACTGCTCGATCGGCTGGATACCCCTTCGGCCGTATTCAAAGCGGCCCGTGAAACACCTGACCGGCTTCATGAGGTAGAGGGTATCTCTGGTCGCCTGATCAAAGCCATCGGTCGATTCAAAATAAACGAAAATATCAAACGGGAAATCGCCCGGGTCCGGAAGAAGGGCTTTAAAATAATCACCATGGCCGATCAGGGCTACCCACCCCTGCTGCTTGAAATCCCCGATCCGCCCCCTTATCTTTACCTGGCGGGATCACTCCCGGAGACCTTGAAAAATATCGCCATGGTCGGCTCGCGCAACGCCACGACCTACGGCATCGCGACCACGCGGAAACTGAGTGCCGATTTGACTGCTAAAGGTGCCGTCATTATCAGCGGCATGGCCTTGGGAATCGACACGGCGGCCCATGAAGGCGCCCTGATGGGAAACGGGAAAACCGTTGCCGTGCTGGGGAGTGGCCTGTTAAAAATTTATCCGGCTCAAAATCGTCGGCTCTTTGATCGAATTGTGAAAAACGGTGGCGTGATATCTGAATTCCCCCTGACGGCCGGGCCCGAAGCCCATCACTTCCCCCGTCGGAATCGCATCATCAGCGGAATGTCTTTGGGTACCGTGGTGGTGGAGGCTACCCGCCGCAGCGGCTCCCTGATCACGGCCCGGCTGGCCGCGGAACAGAACCGGGACGTATTTGCCGTGCCGGGAAGCATCCAGTCATTTAAAAGCACCGGTACCCATACACTTATCAAGCAAGGGGCCAAGCTGGTGGAAAACGCCCGGGACGTTATCGAAGAATTCCCCCGGTTTTTCGGTCCATCGCCGGAGAATCGTCCCAGTGCCGGCCCCCCACCGGCCCTGGCCGGTGATGAAAAAACGATTTTCGATGCCCTGGGCGCCTATCCGACGCATATCGACGAGCTGGTCCGCCAGACCGGAATAGATGTCGGACGACTATCGAGCCTGCTGATGCAAATGGAGCTAACGGGACTTGTTTCCCAGGCCCCCGGGAAAATGTTCACCCGGCATACTGATTATTGTTAATTGTTTCAAGGTTAAGCGGTTCAGGGTTCAAGGTTGAAAAGCCTGAACCGATTGATTAAAAAAGGATGACCGAAAAGCCGGATTCCGCTAACCCGAACTTGTTGAGAAGTTACCCCTGAACTTTGAACCTGGAACCGCATTAATGTAAGGAGACCCATTGTCTAAACCTTTAGTTGTGGTCGAATCTCCGACCAAGATTCGAACCGTAAAAAAATACCTGGGAAATCAATACAACGTGGCGGCTACGGTGGGCCACATCAAGGATCTGCCACCCAAGGAGATCGGTATCGACATCGACCATGGATTCAAACCCAAGTACAAGACCATCCCCGGCAAACAAAAGGTGATCACCGCCCTTCGCAAAGCGGCCGGAGATGCCGAGGATATCTACCTGGCCCCCGACCCGGATCGGGAAGGTGAAGCCATTGCCTGGCACACGTCGGAAGTGCTGAAGAAAAAGGATCGTCGCTTCCACCGGATCCTGTATCACGAACTCACCAAGGACGGTATTGCCAGGGCGATGGCCAAACCGGAAGCCCTCAATCGTCCCAAATACGAAGCCCAGCAGGCGCGCCGCATCCTCGATCGTCTGGTAGGTTATCAGATTTCACCCCTTTTATGGCGCAAGGTCAAAGGCGGCTTGAGTGCCGGGCGGGTTCAATCGGTAGCGGTTCGCATGATCATTAACAGAGAACGGGCCATCCAGGCCTTTGATTCGGAGGAGTACTGGTCCGTCACGGCCGACCTGAAGGCGGACTCCCCACCGCCGTTTACCGCCCGACTGGTCCGAAAAAAAGAAGACAAACTCAAGATCGAAAACGAAAAATCGGCCATGGCGATTGTCGACGAATTGCGAAACCGGCCATTTATCGTCGATAATTTATTGAAAAAGACCACTCGACGAAATCCCCTCCCCCCCTTTATCACCAGCAAGCTGCAGCAGGAGGCCATCCGCAAGTTGCGTTTTTCGGCCAGGAAGGCCATGACAGTGGCCCAGCAGCTCTACGAAGGCATTGAGTTGGGCCACGGGGAACCGGTAGGTCTGATCACTTATATGCGTACCGACTCCACCCGAATCTCCAACGAGGCCGCCAACCAGGCCCTTGAAATGATCCGTAAACGTTTCGGCTCCGATTACGCCATGCCCAAACCCCGCATGTTTAAAAACCGAAAGAAGGCCCAGGACGCCCATGAAGCCATCCGGCCGACATCAGTTGACTACACTCCGGAAAAATTGGAGCCCCATCTGACCACGGACCAACTTGCCCTGTATACCCTGATCTGGAAGCGATTTATCGCCTCTCAAATGAAGCAGGCCCTGATCGATACAAACACGGTTTCCATTTGCGCCGGTGATTACCGGTTTACGGCCACCGGTTCCATCGTCCGCTTTGCCGGGTTTCTGGCTTTGTATCAATCAGTGGATGAGGCCATCAAACAGAAAAAAGAAAAAACCCAGCTGCCTGAACTGGAAAAAGGTCAATCCCTGACCCTGGAGAAATTGACCCCCAAGCAACACTTTACCAAACCGCCACCGCGGTTTTCCGAAGCCTCGCTGGTCAAGGAATTGGAAGAAAACGGGATTGGACGACCCAGTACCTATGCTGCGATTTTGTCCACCATCCAAAAAAAGACCTATGTTCAGCTGATCAAAGGGTATTTTCGTCCCAGCGAACTCGGATTTATCGTCAACGATCTGATCGTGGAGAGCTTTCCGGATACTTTTGACATCAATTTCACTGCGCGTATGGAAGAATACCTGGATCGGATCGAAGCCGCTCAAATCGATAGTGAACAGGTGCTCGATCAATTTTACAAAGAGTTCAAAAAACGGCTGGATGCGGCCACCGACGGGATGCGCAGCATGAAGGCCATAGGACTACCCGTCGATTTACCCTGCCCTAAATGCAAAACCGGAAAATTGCACATCAAGATGGGAAAAAACGGGCATTTCCTGGCATGTGACGCCTACCCCGACTGCGACTATACCCGCAATTACGAGCGGGATGAAAAGGGAAAGATCCAACCGATCGAGCCGGCGGCCGATGAAAAAACCGACAAGACCTGCCCCAAATGTGAGCGGCCCCTGATTAACAAGCAGGGCCGCTTCGGGCGGTTTCTGGCCTGCACCGGTTACCCCGAATGCAAATATACCGAATCGGTCAATGGCAACGGCAAGGATACCGGGGTCGCCTGCCCGGAAAAAAATTGCGACGGCCGGCTGGTGGAGCGCACTTCCCGACGGGGAAAGACCTTCTACGGCTGCAGCAGGTATCCCAAGTGTAAATTCGCCATTTGGGACAAACCGGTAGCCGATCCCTGCCCCCAATGCCATGCGCCCATACTCGTCGAAAAAACTACTAAGAAGTACGGCACCCAGCTGACGTGTCTGACCAAGGGATGCGGTTTTAAAAAAAGAATCGATACTTGATTGATAATATCTTATCACTCCGGTAATTTAAAAACAGAAATAGGAGAGCCTTAAATGGATGCCGAATCAGAAATCCAACAGCCGGCCCTTGACCGAACCTTAACCCCACCGAAAGTAAAAATGCTCATCAACGGCCGCTTTGTCGATTCTGGGACATCCCACTGGGAAGACATTCCCAACCCGGCAACAAAAGAGGTGCTGGCAACGGTGCCGTATTCGTCGGCCGATGAGATTGAAGCAGCGGTTGCCGCCGCCAGGGAAGCCTTTAAGACCTGGAAAAACACACCGATTCCGACCCGGGCGCGGCTTTTTCTCCGGTTTCAGGGATTGATTCGCAAAAACATGGATCGACTGGCGGCTTCCGTAACAGCGGAACTCGGTAAAACCGGTCCGGACGCCGAAGGGGACGTGTTTCGCGGTCTTGAAGTAGTGGAGCATGCCTGTAGCATTGCCTCGCTGCAGATGGGCGGCTATGTTGAAAATGTTGCCAGTCGAGTCGACACCTATACCATCCTGCAGCCCCTGGGTGTATGTGCCGGTATCACGCCCTTCAACTTCCCGGGCATGATTCCGCTCTGGATGTACCCCATGGCCATTGCCTGCGGCAATACCTTTGTTCTCAAACCCTCCGAGCTCGATCCGATCACGCCGGTAATGATTGCCGAACTGGCCCAGGAAGCCGGGATGCCCGACGGTGTGTTAAACATCGTGCATGGCGGCAAAGATACCGTCAACGCCCTGTGTGATCACCCGGATATCAAGGCCATTTCGTTTGTGGGCTCCGCCCCCGTGGGTACCCTGGTTTACAACCGGGCATCGGGGACTGGAAAACGGGCCCAGTGCATGATGGCCGCCAACAACCACGGGATCGTTTTACCGGATGCGAACAAAGAACATGCCTTGAACGCGCTGGTCGGCGCCTGTTTTGGCGCATCCGCCCAGCGCTGCATGGCCATCCACACCATGGTACTGGTCGGCAAAGCCAGTGACTGGCTGCCGGCGTTTGTGGAAAAAGTAAAGGCGCTGAAAGTTGGGCCCGGCTGGGAAAAGGATACGGACATGGGACCCTTGATCCGACCGGCCGCCAAGGAACGGGTGACCGGCTACATTGAAAAGGGTATCGCCGAAGGCGCCGAACTGGAATTGGATGGGCGCGATGTGCCTGTCCCTGGTTATGAGCAAGGCAACTTCATTGGCCCCACCATCTTCTCCAAGGTTACGCCGGAGATGACCATTTACAAAGATGAAATTTTCGGCCCGGTTTTGAATGTGGTCAATGTGGATACGCTGGACAAGGCCATCGCTTTCACGAACAATAACCCCTTCGGCAACGGCACCGCCATTTTCACTTCCAGCGGGGCGGCCGCACATAAATTTCAGAATGAAATCGATGTGGGCCAGGTCGGCATTAATCTGCCAATCCCCGTGCCGTTACCTTTTTTCAGCTTCACTGGCTCCAGCGGTTCCAAACTCGGTGATTTAGGCCCCTATGGCAAACAGGTGATTGAGTTCTACACCCAGACCAAAACGATCACGGCACGCTGGCCCCAGGATGACACCGGCGGTGGCGGAGTGAATACCGCCATCACGTTGAAGTGATTTGAGGACAATTCAAATTTGCCAGACCCTGTTTTTATAAAATCATCGTACGGAATTTAATGAATCCGTAATTGGCTGATTTTTGGTTTTCTTGGTCAACTTTTTTTGGCGGGATAAATTCTTTGAACTGGTTAGGCCTCGAGCTTTTCTCATTGATTGTTACAGTCACTTCCGTCTTCGTAGCAGGCATCATACGGGGTTACAGCGGCTTTGGCTTTGCAATGGTTGCCGTGACAAGCATATCGCTGGTGCTTCCACCCGTCCATGTCGTACCCCTTGTCCTTATCCTCGAGGTACTTGCGAGTATAAGACTGGTTCCACAGGTCTGGAGAGACATAGACTGGTATTCTCTACGCTGGTTGCTCGCTGGATCCCTCTTGGCAACGCCCTTTGGTGTGTATCTGCTTGCCAATATTCCGGCAGTGCCAATGCGCATATCCATTTCACTGCTGGTGCTGGTTGCTGCAATTTTACTAATGCGCGGCTGGGCCTGGAAGCGAATGCCGGGTAGACCATTAATCCTTACTACGGGAGTGGCGTGTGGCCTGTTGAACGGTGCCGCCGCGATAGGCGGACCGCCGGTGATTCTTCTCTACCTGTCGTCACCAGCCGGAGTAACCGTATCCCGCGCATCCATAATTGCCTATTTTCTGGGCATTGACGCGATGAGCCTGGTAATGGCTTCAATTCAAGGTCTGACGACATCCAGGACTTTGCTAATGACGGTTGTCTGTCTGCTTCCGCTGCTTTTGGGCATTGCCGTTGGAAGCAAAATGTTCA
>JAOZUU010000096.1:0-1624 GCA_029938515.1 Desulfobacterales bacterium
GGATTTGAACCATCGACCTTCGGGTTATGAGCCCGACGAGCTACCAGACTGCTCCACCCCGCAATGTTTGTTGTTTGGCTGTGCTCTAATATAGCTTATTGCTTGTAAATGTCAAGTACTTCTTTAGATCAAATCCATCAGTGCCTTTAGACGAGCGATGGCGGGGGCAATGTCCTCGTGTTTTAAATCCGTTAACCGGATCATTTTTTCCCGTCCGGTTTGGCCGCTGACAATTTCAAGGGCCGATTTGGGCACATCAAGAAGACCGGCCAGAAACTTAAGGCACATCGTGTTGGCCGCGCCGTCAACCGGCGGAGCGGTTAATTTGATCTTCAGGGCATCCCCCAGCAATCCGACGACTGTATTCTTTTTGGCCCTGGGCTGAACCCGAACCTTGAAGGTAATACCGTCAGGGTGTCTTTTCAGATACAGCACTTAGCAAATTCTTTGGTTGTTTTTTTGATACACTCGGTCAAAAACGCCGGCGGGCGGACCACCCGGCCCTGGCGGTCCACACAGGCATGTTTGGTATACCCCTTGGCCAGTGGCTTGGTGCCGTCGGAGTTGTAAATGACATAATTGAATCGGACGCCTGCCCGCATCCCCGGGTCGAGGCTGGTTTCGATAGTAATTCGATCATCGTACCTGGCCGGAGAGATGAATTTGCACTGACATTCGGAAACGGGGAGATACACCCCTTTGGCCTCAATGTCCCGATAGGGAAGCCCCAGTGATCGAAACATCTCGGCGCGGCCCATCTCAAACCACCTGAAGTAGTTGGCATGATAGGCCATTCCCATATTATCGGTATCACCGTATATTACCCGGCTTTTGAACCGGTGTTTATATATGTCGATCAAAATCGCTATTCCTTTTTTCAAGAGCTTTTGCCTGCCCTCCGTAGTCAGACTGAATATTTAAGAAATTCAACCGATTCTATTAGAAAAGACAGAGCGAAGCGATACCACAAATCGTCAATCGTCAATCGTCAATTTGGTTCCGGCTCTGCCGAATTGGGGTTTTATTATCTGTATAATCGCTTCTTTCAACTCCTCGTAAGTAGTGGTAACCGTTAAATCCGGGAATTCTTCCACCACATTTTTCGGTGGGCGAAACAGGATTCCCCAGTCGGCGGCCTTGATCATGTCGATATCGTTATACGAATCACCGATGCCGATAGTTTTAAAATTGAGGCTTTTAAGCGCCAGCAGGGTTTTTTTCTTGGCCTGGGTCTGACGCAAATTGTATTTAATAATGATGCCGGTATCGTCAACGGTCAAGTCGTGACAGAACAATGTGGGCCAATCGAGTTTTTTCATCAATGCGCCGGCAAATTCGGTAAACGTGTCCGATACAATTACCACCTGAAGCGTCGATCGGAGCCAATTCAAGAAATCCCTGGCCCCCGGCAACGGATCCATGGTGGCAATTACTGCCTGAATATCGGCCAGGGTCAACCCGTTTTCTTTCATAAGGGCCAGACGGCCTTTCATCAGGACATCATAATCGGGTATATCCCGGGTGGTTAGGCGAAGTTTTTCGATCCCCGTTTTTTCCGCCACGTTGATCCAGACTTCAGGAGTAAAAATTCCTTCCAGGTCGGCACAAACGATATGCATATTCA
>JAOZUU010000096.1:1724-8488 GCA_029938515.1 Desulfobacterales bacterium
GCCACATGGGTCAGCATCACCAGTGAAACCGATCCATTGGTTTTACGCCCTCTTTGCTGAACCGATTTAATGCTGATACCCTGATCGCCGAGGATGCCGGAAATTTTCGACAAGACCCCGGGTTGATCCAGCGCGGAAAATCGAAAATAGTACCGGGTCGTTATCTCGTCAATGGGGGTAATGGGAATATCACGGATATTCTCCATCTGGTAGGATAGATACGGCACCCGCCCGGCCCGGCCACAGATGAGATTGCGGGCCAGATCAACACAATCGCTCACCACGGCACTCCCCGTGGGCATCATGCCCGCACCGGAACCGTAAAGCATAATGTTTTCGACCGCATCGGCATTGATCATCAGGGCATTCATCGCGCCGTTTACGTTGGAAAGAAGGTTATCAATAGGAATCATGGTGGGATGCACCCGGGATTGGACCGTATCACCATCGTTTTTACTGATAGCCAGCAGTTTGATCCGGTAGCCGAACTCTTCGGCGAAGCGTATATCCCCAGGCGTGATGCCCGCTATTCCTTCCACATAAATATCGGTCAGATTCAGCACCATCCCGTAAGACAGGGCCGACAGAATGGCCAGTTTATGGGCCGTATCGTAGCCGTCCACATCCAAAGTGGGGTCCGCCTCGGCATATCCTTTCTTCCGGGCTTCGACCAGAGCTTCTTCAAAAGTGACGCCTTCGGCCGTGATTTTGGACAAAATATAGTTGCAGGTACCATTCAGAATGCCGGTAATAGCCTGAATCCGATTGCCCACCAATGATTCCCGCAGGGTTTTGATGACCGGCATGCAGCCACCCACACTGGCTTCAAATCCCAGGTCGACCCCTTTTTCCAGGGCGGCCCGAAATATCTCGTTCCCCTGGCTGGCCAAAAGGGCCTTGTTGGCCGTGACGATGTGTTTTTCATTGGCAATGGCCTTCAGGATCAACTCCTTGGCGATTCCCTGACCACCGATCATCTCCACGATCAGATCGATCTGCGGATCCTGGACTACCGCTTCGGCATCGGTAGTCCATACACCGTCGGGAAAAACCACCCCCCGATCGGTAGTGATATCGATATCCGCCACACGCGCCAGATTAAGTCTGACACCCACCCGGGCGGAAATAAGATCGGCATTTCTTAGTAAAATTTTGGCCACGCCGGTCCCCACCGTACCGCAGCCCAGCAACCCGATATTGATCTGTCTCATCTGATCGCGCCTCGCAAATGTCGTCATAACAATTTTCCGGTTTTAACATGATGGTTTTCCTAAAAGGTCTGATTTCCATACATTACTTGAATTTCAAAGTCAAAATTTGTTTTGACATTTTTCTCAAATCAGATTAACGTTTTTCTAGTTCAGGCTACATTTTTTCATGGTTCAGACGGGAGCGATAGATGGCAAAATCATTTACCTATGCCGATTCCGGAGTCGATATCGATAAGGGCAACCGATTCGTCACCACGGTAAAAAAAATCGCCGGGGAGACATCCCGATCGGGGGTGATGGGTGATATCGGCGGCTTCGGAGGTATGTTTTCCCTGAATATCAGTGGCATGGACACACCCGTCCTGGTCAGTGCAACCGACGGTGTGGGGACTAAATTAAAGATCGCTTTTATGATGGATAAACACGATACCATCGGTATCGACTTGGTGGCCATGTGTGTGAACGACATTGCCGTCCAGGGTGCCAGGCCGCTCTTTTTCCTCGATTACTTATCCATGGGTAAACTGGATATCGACACCGCCACTGCCGTGATACAGGGAATCGGTGATGGATGCCGGGAGGCCAAATGTGCGTTGATCGGTGGCGAAACGGCCGAAATGCCCGGCATGTATGCTGAAAGCGAATATGATTTAGCCGGATTTGCCGTGGGAATGGTGGACAACAATAAAATCGTGGACGGATCCGAAATCGGTGTCGGCCACCAGCTTATCGGTATTGCCGCCAGCGGTCTTCACAGCAACGGCTTCTCTCTGGTGCGAAAAATTTGTTTCGATGCCTTAAACCTGAACGTCGACAGTTACGTACCGGATTTGGGCACTACCCTCGGAGAAGAACTGTTAAAACCGACCCGGATTTATTCGGAAGTGATCCAAAGCCTGCTGCGGGATTTTCCGATTTACGGATTGGCGCACATCACCGGTGGTGGAATTGCCGAAAACATCATTCGCGTGATCCCGAAAGCGTGTAATATTGCGATCCATCTCGACAGCTGGGATAAGCCCCCGATTTTTAATTTTCTTCAATCCGCCGGGAATATCGCCGACCTGGAGATGATGCGCACTTTCAATAACGGTATCGGCCTGGTGATGGTCGTACCGGAAACAACCGTCCAGGAAGCGCTCGACCGCCTCACCGCCATGGATGAACACGTGTTTGTCATTGGTGAAGTCCTGGATGGCAAAACTTCTGAAGACCGGATTACCTGGAAATCATGAAAACACGTCAAACCAAACATTCCCCGGCCAGGCAACCCTGGTATTGTACGTTGAGACCTTTGAAAAGCGTTCAATTTCGTTCAAGTTCAAGGAAGACGAAAAATTTAACCACAGGAATATATGGAATATTTCGAGGATTAAATTTTAAGTCTGACACCGAAATTGGGCGAAAGGGGACGTTTTTCAAAGGTCTCACATTCACGGCACCTTTTCGCCGGTTAATGGACTGGATTGCAAAGGGCGAACAGAAGA
Organism: Desulfobacterales bacterium; assembly: GCA_029938515.1. Classification (GTDB taxonomy): domain Bacteria; phylum Desulfobacterota; class Desulfobacteria; order Desulfobacterales; family QNYZ01; genus QNYZ01. The sequence continues at coordinate 4,423 of JAOZUU010000096.1, forward strand.
CGCCCCCTTGCAACACTTGAGGTCTGAATATTTCCGACACCCGGCGGGTGGTTAAGGATCGCGGAATAAAATAAATATGCCGTATCTTTCAGTTCTATCCGCTTTCCTGATTTGTCTTGTATTGACACCGATCATTCGTCATCTGGCCCGGATAAAAGGTTGGATGGCCCAGCCGATCAAGGATCGGTGGCATACCCGGCCCACTGCTTTGATGGGCGGCATCGCCATTTATTTCAGTATCACCCTGCCCCTTTTATTTATAACTGACTGGTCGGCCCTCCCAAGGATTTTCGATAACCATGGGTCAGCTCCTCATAATATCCCGGTCAACGTTGTGCTATTGATCGGTGCGACCTTTTTATTTCTACTGGGGCTAGTAGATGATTTTATTCATATTAAACCCCACGCTAAACTCGTTGGGCAGATCCTGGTTGCCTCCCTGGTCACCTTTCTCGGATTTCGACTCCACTGGTTTTCATCCCTGACGCTGGATACCATGGTGACCATGGTCTGGATCGTCGGCGTCACCAACGCCTTTAACCTGCTCGATAACATGGACGGATTATGCGCCGGTATCGGTCTGATCTGCGCCATCGCCCTGGCGGTGATTTTATGGCCCCTGTACCCCGATGCGTCCGAGGCAATTCTAGTCCTGGCTGCTGCTCTGCTGGCATTTTTATTCTACAATTTTAATCCGGCATCGATTTTCATGGGTGATTGCGGCAGCCTGGTCATCGGCTTTGCCGTCTCGCTTTTCAGCCTGACCTTTACCAATCATCCGCCCGTGGCCAATACCCTGGCCGTTTATGCCGTGCCCGTGATGGTGATTATGGTGCCCATTCTGGATACCACCATGGTCACGCTGGTCCGCCTGCTGAGCGGCCGGCGGGCATCCATCGGCGGCAGGGACCATGCTTCCCATCGCCTGGTCCTGATGGGATTTACCGAGCGCGGGGCCGTTTTGGCGTTATACGGAATTGGTTCCATCTCCGGCCTGGCCGCCGTTTTTGTCAGCCGAAGCGATTCCATGACATCGCCCACCGTCATCATCCCCTTGATCCTCTCCGTCATTTTAATGGGTGTTTATCTCTCCCAACTCCGTGTATATCCGGAAAAAGAGTTTTCACTCCTTCGGGATCGTACCTTTACCCCCGTTCTGATCGAGCTCACCTATAAGCGCCAGCTGGTGATGATCATCCTTGATTTCGGGCTCATCGCCTTTAGTTATTATCTTTCCTACCGACTTCGTTTCGATGCGGCCGTATTCGGTTTTTATTTCGATATTTTTCTTAAATCCCTGCCGGCGGTCATTATTTGCAAGCTGATCGCGTTTTATTTTACCGGTGTCTACCGGAATATACTGGGATATATGGGCAGTGATGAGGTCGGCGTTTACCTGAAAGCCTCCACCCTGGCCACGATTTTTACCGTGGCGGTGGTCACCTATTTCTACCGGTTCAGGGATTTTTCCAAAGGCATTTTTTTCATCGATTGGCTGCTGACCAGCCTGGCCCTTCTGGGAACCCGGGGTTTTTTTCGATTATCCGGAGACTTGATGAAACGAAAAACCTTGACCGGCGAGACAACGATTATTTACGGTGCCGGCCGGGGGGGCGAAATTCTGCTAAGGGAGATATTAAATAATAAGGCGCTCGAACTAAAGCCGATCGGTTTCATCGACGATGATACCATCAAAACGGGCAAAAAACTGCAGGGCTACCCGATCATGGGCACCTTCGCCGATTTAAATAACATTCTGGCCAAACATCCGGTTACCACGCTGCTGATCTCTTTCGACGACACCCATGGGGCCGATAAAAACCGGATCAAGCGCTACTGCCGGAAAAACCGGATCAACCTGAAACGATTTCGGATTCAAGTTGAATCCATAGCTATTGAAAATTCATGATCGTCCTCGGCATCGAATCCTCCTGTGATGAAACCGCGGCGGCCGTGGTGGCGGATGGAAACCGGGTTATCGCTTCGATCGTGGCCTCCCAGGTGGAAATCCATCACCCCTATGGCGGCGTGGTTCCCGAGCTGGCTTCACGCCGGCATGTTGAAGTCATTGTATCCGTAGTGGACCAGGCCCTGGCCGAAGCCGGCCTGGATCCCTCCCGGATCGATGCGGTGGCCGTCACCCAGGGGCCGGGATTGGTGGGCGCGTTGCTGGTCGGCTTTTCCTTTGCCAAGGCGTACGCTTATGCCCTCGAAAAACCCTGGGTCGGCGTCAATCACCTGGAGGGACACATCAACTCCGTTTTTCTGGCGTCGGATCCGCCCGCCTTCCCGTTTGTCGCCCTTCTGGCTTCCGGCGGCCATACGAGCCTTTACTACGTCACCGACCCCATCCGGGCCGAACTCATGGGCCAAACCCGCGACGATGCGGCCGGAGAAGCTTTTGACAAGGTGGCCAAGCTTCTCGGCCTCGGGTATCCCGGTGGAAGGATTATCGGCCAGATGGCTGAAAAAGGGATTCCGGGACGAATTGTTTTTCCGCGTCCCTACCTGGATCGAAATGGGTTTGACTTCAGCTTCAGTGGATTAAAATCGGCCGTGCGGCGCCATGTTCAGGTTTATTTGAAAGACGATCCCGATACGGTCCCCGACATCGCCGCCGAGTTCCAGGAAGCGGTGGTGGATGTTCTTACCGACAAACTGATCCGCGGGGCCAGGCACAAAAAATGCGATCAGATCGCTCTGGTGGGCGGCGTGGCGGCCAATCAACGTTTGCGGGAACGACTCCTGGCTGAAGCCGCCCGTGAGGGCCTGGCGGTCCACATCCCCCCCGTCGACTTATGCCAGGACAACGCCGCCATGATCGCGGCCGTCGGGTACCATTACCTGCAAGCAGGATTTAGGGGGGACCTGACGGATGATGTCTATTCCCGCACCCGGATTTAACAGGTAGAGAGTAATTATTTGAGCAGTCGGGAGTTTTTTTTTCAAAGCCTTGGGAATCGCGGAATGAGTTTGCACGATGGAGTCGCTGATGATTCATGGAGCGATGGAATCGAAAAAACACCCTGATCTCTCAGTCTATTAATTAAAAATTAAAATAAGATCAGGCACCCTCCAGATACGATGCCTTGAGTGCCAGGATCCGTTTAACCGATGCCTGGGCCCGTTTCCGCATCCCGGGCGTGTCGCGCAGGATGGATATCATCTTCTCCGCGGCCGCCTCAATGTCCGAACTCCGGTGACAGATCAAGGCCTGATCGATATCGGCGGCCATGATCTGTTTAACAACGGTCTCGATGGGATAGTATTTTTTCACCGCACCCATATCCAGATCATCGGTCAGTACCACCCCGTTATATCCCAACTTTTTTCGCAACAGATCTGCGGCAATAGGGGGAGACAGGCTGGCCGGCCAATTGGCATCAATCTTTTTGTAAACAACATGTGAAAGCATGATGCCCGCCACGTCGCGATGGATGGCAGCGGTAAAAGGAACCATGTCGGCTCGCATGAGCTTTTCAGGGACCGTATCCAGATGGGGCCGGTCGAGATGAGAATCGAGGGTGGTCCGGCCGATTCCCGGAAAATGCTTGGCCACGGCCATGACACCGTTTTTCTGCAATTGATCGATCACCACCGTACCCATCCGGGCCGTCCAGTCCGGGTCTTCGCCAAACGACCGGTCGGCCATGATGCTGCTCACATCGGCAAACGCCACGTCCATCACCGGCGCCATGTTCATGTTAATTCCCACTTCTTTTAGCTCACGGGCCGTAATGGTGGAAAAAGAAACGGCATCGGCCTCATTGCGCATACCGGGATTGCCTTCAAACTCGGTAAAGGGTGAACGCAATCGGGCCACCTTGCCGCCCTCCTGGTCCACGGCAATAAAAAGCGGCGGCTGTCCACACCTAAGGGCATGGTCTTGAGCAGAGCGGCACAGCTCGCCCAATTGTTCCGGATCGTGAATATTCGGGCTGAACAGGATAATCCCGCCGACCCGGACCGTATCGATCAGATATTTCAGATCACGGGTTAATGTTGTCCCATCAAAGCCCACCATCAGGCGCTGACCGGTCAATTGCCCATCCGAAAATTGATCGCT
>JAOZUU010000097.1:0-1802 GCA_029938515.1 Desulfobacterales bacterium
GTAATCGCACTGCTGCATCATGGCCGCAGCCGGGTCCGTGTTGATACTCACGATCGTACCGGAAGTCTTCATCCCGGCAAAATGCTGGACCGATCCCGAGATGCCACAGGCGATGTACAGCTTGGGGCAGACCGTGGTGCCGGTCTGGCCCACCTGCATGGAATGGGGCACCCAGCCGGCATCCACTGCTACTCGGGAGGCGCCTACGGCGGCACCCATGACCCGGGCACATTCTTGAAGCATTTGAAAGTTCTCTCCGTTTTGCATGCCCCGGCCGCCGGAGATAATGATATCGGCCTCGGACAAGTCGATACCGTCGGTCTTGCCCTTTCTCGCTTCTTTTACTTCATATCGGCCGTCGGCCGGTGCATTATATTCAAAAGGGATCACTTCCGTCTGAACAGGCATCGGTTTCGGCTTGATCACGTTGGGGCGAATACCGAAAATCCGGTGGGTGCCGGTGACCCGAACGGTGGCTATCGTTTTGCCCGAGAATTGTGGTTTCTCAACCGTTGAATCCGCCAAATTCACACCGAGACAGTCCATGACCAGCGGCGCATCCAGCCGGGCGGCTATCCGGGGTAAAAGATCCTTTCCTTCAAGGCTGGTCAGGGCAAAAAGCGTGTGAATCTCGAAATGATCCATTATCTCGATAATCGCCCCAGCGCGACTATCCGGATTTAAGCCAAAAACAGGTTCCGGAGATGTGATCGCGACCAGTTTGTTAATCCCGAAAGCTTTCAGTTGGTCGGTGTACTTATCGCCATCGGAACCAAATACCAAGGCAAACAATTCGTGCCCGGAACCTTGTGCGGCGGTGATGACACCATGCATGGAAGGTTTGATTTCTCCCTGCCGGGTTTCAATGAGGATGGCTATTTTTTTCATGGGATAGTTAAATGAGAGTATTGAGTTGTGAGTATTGAGATTTTGATTTATATACTGCACAAACAAGCTGCATTGCTTTTTGCCATACCTTTAATTGCTTGTGGCGATAAGCATTCTTCTCAATACTCATTTCTCATCTCTCAATACTCATTTCTCATCCCTCAATACTTCTTTTAAACTATCTTAATCTTTGCTTCTTCATCCAACCGCCGAATCAGTTCCGCCACTGCTTCCTGGGGCGAACCGTCAATAATCTTTTTCCGCCGCTCTTCCACCGCCGGTCTTAACCCGATGATCTCCATCCGGCTATCCTGAGGACTGATTCCAAGGCTCTCAAGTTTCATCTCTTTGATCTCTTTTTTGCGGGCTTTGATTATATCTGGAAGTGTCGGATACCGTGGCGTATTCAAGGTCTTGGCGGCGGCGATGACACAGGGCAATGACATCCGAATGATCTGCTCGCCACCAGCCTCCTGGCCGCAGGTTACTTCGACCCCCTCATCGTTCAGCGTTATCGCTCCCACGTTGGTAGCGACAGGAATATCCAGAGCCGCCGCCACCCGAAACTGGGTCTGAAACCCTTCGCTGTCAATGGCTGCTTTACCGGTAATAATCAAGCCGGGATCACCATCCTGAGTGATCGCCGATTTTAAAGCCCGGGCAGCTACGATGCTGTCGGGCCAGTATTCGGTGATCACATGAATACCGCGGTCGACGCCCATGGCAAGGGCCGACCGCAGGGTACCGATGGCCGCCGGTTTCCCCACGGTGACAGCGACTACTTCGCTATCATCAATTTCGGATTTTAATTGAACGGCGGCTTCAACGGCATTCTCATCGTATGGATTGAGCAAAAAGGTGATGTTTTCGTCAATCTCGCTTGGTTCAATAATTCGAATCGTCGCCGCCGAGTC
>JAOZUU010000097.1:1902-8442 GCA_029938515.1 Desulfobacterales bacterium
TTATCCATTCACTGAAAAACTACTATTGTAGTTGATTTCCCGTTTACGGGAAAAGAAGCCCGCGTCAATGATACGGCCGATATGACGCAATCTAAACTGCAGGGGATCCTTGTCATGATCGAGACCCTTTTCACATTTATCGATCATCTCGGCCATCAGAGCCCCTGCCACCGGGGCATTTTTGTACTGGTTACCACTGCTGCCAATGGCCATGTAATAACCCGGCAGATCCGATTTATCGTAGATGGGAATCCAGTCGTCGGAACAATCGTACAGATCTGCAACTCCCCGTGGCTGGTTGGGGATCGTCATGGTAGGCACCCGCCGGGCACATCGGTAGCACTGGGCTTTCCATTGGGCATCGCTGAGCTGGTTGTCCCGTCCGGGACCGCCCTTGCCGGCATAAAATTCATCCGGATCGACCCATTCCTGGGGATCGCATTCCGGGTCCTCGCTGCCGATAAGAAACATATTCCCCACTTCCGGGCGATAATAACAGCCGATGTCCCCATCGGAGGTGTGATAGCCGTCATTTAGATAATCGTACTCTTCCGGTGAGGGGCAGTACATGACTTCATGGCGAAGGGCTTTGGTTTTGATGTTACATCCTTCCCAGACACCTTTGGCCATCTGATTGATTTTATACGAATGGGGACCGGCCACGTTGACTACCACGGGTGCGTCGTATTCCGTACCGTCTTTTAAAGTAATCCCCGTCACCCGTTCGCCATTATCACGAACCGCCACCACTTCCACGTTAAAAATAAATTCGCTTCCCCGGGTCTCGGCCGCCCGCATGATGTTGTGGGCGGATAGCTCGGGATCGCTCATATACCCGCCTTCGGGGCAAAAGATCGCTCCTTCCAGCATGCGGGTGGATTCGTCAAAAAATTTAGGGTCTTCCGGACGCTGCACGGGCCAGAATTCGTGTAAATCGTAGACGGAAACCATCTCCTTTATCTTCTCCACGCTCCACTCTTCATATTCAACCCCCACGGCATCGTAGTTTTTCTGAACTTTGCGCCAGTCATGCCCCTGGGACTTGAGCAGGATGGAGCCGGTGTTCATAAATTTGGCCAGGCCTTTTTCGTCCTTGACGCTCCCCAGATATTTTTCCCAGTCCAGCCAGTACTTAAATCCCTCGTAGGCCATGGCCACGCCGTCCTCGGTGGAGTAATGCGCCCGCACGATGGCACACGATGCCGCCGTCGAACCCATCCCGGCGTCGGATAGTTTATCCACGGTTAATGTTTTATAACCCATTTGCGCCAGCTCGTAGGCGATGGGGCAGCCGATAACACCGGCCCCGATAATGATCGCGTCGTATTTTTTATTCATGGTACCTCCTCCCTGACTTTCAGTTCAATGTCCGTTAACTTAAAGTTTCGGTAACGAGTTGTAGGAGCGAGCTCTGCTCGCGATTGCTGGAGCCTTAACAACATTTATCGCGAGCAGAGCTCGCTCCTACAGATTAAAATTTCTTCTATTTCAGCTGTTCCAACCATCTTTTAAAAGCAGCCTCGCCCGCCGGGCGCAAGTTAAACGCTTTACCGGCTTCCAAAATTGCCGCCACCATATCGTGCGCGTATCCCCGGGAACAGGTCAACAGAATACCGGGCTGTTCAGCGCCATTGGCCATGACGACTATCTGGCAGGGAACGTGGACGAACGGTCCCTGGATAAGGAAAGGGGGCGTTCCGTCCAGGTCGGACAAATCAAGGGCCGTCAATTTCTCGGCAATCGCAAAGGTCTTTTCCCCCGTTAAGGCCAGAAAAGCGGTGGCATCGGTCACATCCGTGTAGGCCGTCTCCGGCGGCATTTCTGCTTCCTCTCCCGACAGATGCCAGATAGCCGCCTGGGTATTGTTCATACGATTGATCATCACGCCGTTTTTTATAATGCACCCACCGGGTTGTTCCGGAACGGGAATCCCCAGCGGTTTCCATTTGCCCCTATCGCCATTTGGGTCACTGTCTTGAAGATCCCATCTAATGCAGTGTGACAAGTCAACCAGATGGGGGCCATCGCCCTCATTTTCATATTCCAGCGCAACGACCCAGTGCCCGCGCCTTTCCTCTTTGACCGGCCGCATGTTGAATGCCACCGGTGACCGTCTTATTATTTCCTTTTTCATCGTCATCTCACATCTTCATCCGTTTACCGTCAGGATCGTAAAAAGGCATGTCAGCCACTTTTGCGGTTATTAGTCGGCCATTACAGTCATCTTCATAAATATTGAATTGCGTGTCGATCTTGCTCAGCTCGTCTTCCACCAGGACCATGCCGACCGGTTCGTTCAGGGTATCACTGAATCGGGCGGTACACACGTACCCGCGAATTTTTGTATCCACAATAATCGACCCGTCCCTGGGAGTCGGCAAGGCCGCATCGGCCATCTTGATCCCCACCAGTTTCAGACGCCCTTTTTGTTTTTCGGTGTCCTCTAAAGCCACGGCGCCGACGGTTTTGGCGGACGGCTTGCGGTTCCACAAAAAACCGAGACCCACGTCATGCAGGGTGGTACGCTGTTCGGATTCGGAACCGATGATCAAATGACCTTTTTCCAGCCGCAGGGTGCTTTGTGCCTCCAATCCAAAATTTTGAACCCCGAATTCCTGCCCCGCTTCTTCGAGGATATCCCAAAGGGCCTGCATATAAGAGGCGGGAACATGAAATTCGTAAGAGAGTTCTCCCACGAATCCCAGGCGCATGGCCCGGGCCGGAATACTGTCGGCAATCATGAATTCGCGATATCCGATATACGGAAACGCCCCGTTGGAGACATCGGCAGCGGTTATCTTTTCCAGTACCTTGCGGGCGTTGGGACCGGCCAGGTTGATGACGCCGTAAGCATCGGTCAGGTTGACCAGGTTAAAATTCCATCCATCGTAACGGGTGTGGAAGCGAATCCACTCCACCGTTTGACCGGCACGACCGGTGGACGTGGTAAAATAATAATCATTATCTCCCCGTTTGACCACGACGCCATCATCGATAATACAGCCGTCTTCGTTACACATGGCCGAATACTTGATCTTGCCGTCGATCATCTTTTCCATGTTGCTGACATACACACGCTGCAAGGCTTTTAAGGCATCCGGTCCGTGGATACGAAACTTTCCCAGGGTGGACGCATCGAGCATACCAACATTGCTGCGCACATTATTGATTTCAGCGCGGGCATTCACATCCTCCGAAAATCGCCGTATCCGGTTCCAGACGCCGATCCGCTCCATCTTCCCGCCGGTCGCCTCCTGGGAATCGTGCAGGGCCGTGCGTTTGCTCATGTCATGCTGGCTGCCCGCATAGGTGGCCAGCAGCGTCGGTACCAGCGGTGCCCGTACCGTGGTCGGCCGTGGCTCCGTATCCGGAGACTGTTGGGTCTGGGCCACGTAAAGGGGCAGGTTGTGACCGGGGATCCCGCCCTGTCCGGGCCCAGTGCCGGCGGAAGTGAACCGCTTGATCAATTCGGGCACGTCAAACCCATAAGCCATGGCCTGGTCGACATTTTTCAGGGTGGTATCTTCATCGAAACAGATAAACGTTTTTTTACCCTTGACCGCTGCGGAAACCACTTTCGCCCCCCGTACCGGTCCGGGAAATGCATCCATCCGGGTTTTGATTGTTTCGATTTCCTTGTCCATATTAATGCCGCAATCAGCGGCCGCCGCCATCCCGGCCAGTCGGCCCGATATTTCGATTTCCACGGAATCCTGCAGGCCCAGCATCCGGCCGGCCGGATGGATCCCATCGGGCGGGTTATCGGGAAGAAAGAATCCGGTATGATGATCGTACCGTAATTTTACCTGGCGCATACTCAACAGACTGGTCAACGGGGTCTGGCCGGCGGATGCGACCAGGAGGTTGCAATCAAATGTTTGTCGCCGGATACCGGTCACGGGGCCCAGGATGACCCCTTTCAACCGCTTGCCGCCGTGGGCTTCCGTGGCCATCCATCCCCGATAAAAAGGAATGTCTCTTTGGGCCAAAGCGTCTGTCAGCGATTCATCCTGGCCGTCCTGACGGGTATCGGCGACACAGGCGATTTCAAGTCCCAGGTCGGCCAGATCCACGGCCGCCTCCAGTCCCAGATCATCACCGATGGAAAACACGGCCCGTTTCCCGGGCAAAAGGCCCCAGGTTCGCGCCAGGCGGTGGGCGCATCCCACCTGCATGATGCCGGGCCGATCATTATTTTCAAATAACAGCGGACGCTCAATACAACCGGTGGCGATGACCAGACTCCGGGCCCTGATTTCGATATAGCGTTCATCAAACGGGTCCGTTTTGTCCCCGCGTTGGAAAGCGGTTACCAAATGGTCGTTATAATTCCCCACCACGGCGGTATGGGTAAACGACCGGATATTCGGTGTTGTTTCGACTTTCTCGGCCAGTTCCCAGGCTCTCCGGTACAAAGGGATATCTCCCTCGTAGGCCGTCGGCCGGTAATCGAAAACGCCACCCAGCCATGGGCGATTTTCCAATAAGATAACCCGAAGTCCATGCTCAGCCGCCGACAGGGCGGCCGTCATGCCGGCCGGGCCACCACCGATGACGCACACATCAGTCGTGGGATAGATCTCATCGAAATGACCCGGCATTCTAAAATCCGGGTTCATCACCCCCAGGCCGGCCGCTTTCCGAATATTTTTAATGGCCAGGGGCCAGATTTTCGCCGGTTTATGCAAGGTGCGGTAGTAAAAACCGGCCGGCATGGCAAAACTGAGATTGTCCATAAAGGCCATGGGATCTATGTCCGCTGTTTTGCCGGCGACATTTTGAGCGACAACTTCCATTCCGTCCCGGGCAGGTGTGTTCTCCACCCGGACATTGGGCATGTCGTTTACCTGCATCATCGTATTGCTGCATTCGCCATCCAGGCTGTACAACCCCCGTGGGCGATGATACTTTAGGCTTCGAGAAAAAATTCGCACGCCGTTGGCGTACAATAGCGTGGCAATCGTATCCCCGGCAACGCCCTGATACGATTTGCGGCCATACCTGATCGACACCTTTTGAGACGGCCGAATTCGAAATGTTTCCAGCGGATTGATCCTGTTCATTATTCCTTCTCCAACGGCGGGTTGGGTCCTTTTTCCATGGTCTCGACTTGCACTTCCAGATTCCGGGTAGTGTCCCGGGAAGTGGTAAACCAGACACCGCAACCGCTGCGATGGATCCACCACTCCCTGGCCACGCCGGCGACGCATTGATTCATATGGACATAATCACACCAGTCGCCGGGTGAAAGTGCTTCTTCATCCGGCCGGGGTCCTTTGTCCTCGCCGCCGAAACCAAATTCATAGGCATTGCGTGGACCGCAAATCGGACAGGTGATGATAAATGACATGGTGTTTCTCCTATTCAATTATCCGCACTATACTGAACCAGCGCGGCGGTTTCGCCCATCAGACGGTGCTGTTCAAATCGTTTGAGTGTAAACGGCTTGAGTATCTTCGGGCATTCTCCCGTCGCCATGAACTGGGCCATATATTTGCCCGTCGCGGCGCAGGACTTGAAACCGAAATATCCCCAGCCACAATCCATATAATAACCTTCGATGGGTGCGTTTCCATCCATGATCGGGGCCATGTCCGGGGTCATATCGGCCAGGCCGGCCCAGTGACGCATGAACTTGATCCCCTTTAGACAGGGCAAAAATTCCGTCAATGCTTCGGCCTGATGCTTGATGTAATGCGTCGTGGTCTGGGTCGTGTAGCTGGGCCATGGATCCATGTGAGCCCCGGTGGCGATCTCCCCTTTTAAGGTCTGGTTGGCATAGACATGGTAAGCGCCGGAGGAGATCACATGGTGTAAAAGCGGTTTTAGCGGTTGCGTCACCATGGCCTGGATGGTCAACACGCTGATGGGCAATTTAATCCCAAGCAACCGGTAGGAGATATCCGCCGAATAGCCGCCGGCTACGTTTAACACCCGGGGTGTCAGGATCTTACCCTGGGTCGTATCCACGGCGGTTACCCGGCCGTTTCTCACATCAACACCGGTCGCTTCAGTCCCCTGGAAGATGTCGACGCCATGCGTTGCCGCACCCTTGGCCAATCCCCAGACCACGGCATCATGCCGCAAAATACCACCGGCCGGGTGGAACATTCCCCCATAAATCGGATACCGGGGCCGATCGGAAATATCCAGAGCGGGGATCAGCTCTTTGCATTCCTTTCGGTCGACGATTCGGATGTCGACACCCTGAAATTGAGCCGAGGCCACATTCATGCGCATGGCCTTTATAGCCGCCTCGCTGTGGGCCAGATTCAAGTTCCCGCAATTATAGAACATCAGGTTGAAATTGAGTTCCCGGGTCAAAATCGGCCACAGATCCAGCGCTTCCCGATAGAGGGGAAGATTTTCCTGGGTCCGCTGGTTGGCCCGCACGATGGCCGTATTGCGGCCGGCCCCGCCAAACCCGATATAGCGTTTTTCAATCACCGCGATATCTTTCATGCCGTGCTGGCGCGAAAGAAAATAGGCGGTGGCCAGTCCATGCAACCCGCCGCCAATGATAACCGCATCATAAGCGGT
>JAOZUU010000098.1:0-4036 GCA_029938515.1 Desulfobacterales bacterium
GTCGACGAAAAAAATATGATAGCGGACTCCCCCGAGGATCATGCCCGCCGGCTGGCCGAGATCAAGGCCGGCGCGGTTGCCCGCCATTATCCGAATGCCCATGTGATCGGGGCCGATACGATCGTTGTGATCGAAGACATGATCCTGGGAAAACCGGCTTCGAAAGCCGAGGCAAGCGACATGTTGAAAAGGTTAAGCGGTCGTACCCATGTGGTACTGACCGGATACGCTGTCCGGTGTAACCGCTCCTCCTATCTTTATTCGGAAACAATCAGTACCAGCGTCCGATTCAAATCCTTGACTGATCGCGAAATCGAATGGTATCTTAAAACGAAAGAGCCGTTTGACAAGGCCGGTGGTTATGCCATCCAGGGTAAAGGCGCTTTTATGGTTAGACGGATTACCGGTTCCTACACAAATGTGGTCGGGTTGCCGATGAGCGAGATCATCGATTGCCTGGCCCGGATTGATGTGGCTGTTCATCTGAGGAGAAAACACCTTGAGTTTTGATGACGATAAAATAAATATTTTCAAACAACGGATAGCCGAGATCCGCCAGCGAATCGTCCGGGCCGCCGAAACGGCGGGCCGGGATCCGTTGAATGTTCATCTGGTGGCGGTAAGCAAAACCATTTCCGCCGAGCGGGTTCGGATGGCCATAGCGGCCGGTGCGGATATTCTGGGGGAAAACTACGTCCAGGAAGCAACGCAAAAATTTTCTGATCTGTCGGCGCTTTCAGCCACCTGGCATTTTATCGGTCACCTTCAGCGCAACAAAGCCCGGTATGTGGTTCGAATCTTCGACCTGATCCACTCGGTCGATTCGACCCGGCTGGCCGACGAGCTGAACAAGCAGGCCGGAAAAATCAATAAGATGCAACCCATCCTCATCCAGGTCAATCTGGCCGGAGAAAAAACAAAATCCGGAATTCCACCCGAAGATGCCGAAACACTGGCACGGCATATCAGCGCCCTCCCCCACCTGTCCCTGCAAGGATTGATGACCATGCCGCCTTACTTCAATGCCCCGGAAAAAGTCCGGCCGTATTTCAGGCAATTGAGAAATCTGCGTGACCGAATCATGGACATGTCTATCGAAAACGTCAGCATGAGCGAATTGTCCATGGGCATGACCGGTGATTTCGAAGTGGCCGTGGCTGAAGGCGCAACCCTGGTACGCGTTGGAACCGCAATTTTCGGAACACGGGAATGAACAAGGTCCTGATTCACATCTGCTGTGGTCCCTGCGCCATTTACCCGGTGAAGTCACTGCGCGATGAGGCAAACACGGTGATGGGGTATTATTACCGTCACAACATCCATCCATATTCGGAATGCCTGCGGCGGGAAGAAACACTCAGGGTTTATGCGGATAATATCGACCTGAAAGTCATCTATCCTGATAATTATGATCTCGAGACGTTTTTACAGATGATCGCCTTCCGGGAATCCGACCGCTGCGCCATCTGCTATCATGAGCGCCTGCGGACAACAGCCCTTCTGGCTAAACGCGGGAAATTTGACGGGTTTACCTCCACCCTGCTCTACAGTAAATTTCAAAATCACGATCTGATCCGATCCATCGGCGAATCAGTGGGCAAAACACACGGGGTTCCTTTTATATACAGGGATTTCCGGAAAGGCTGGTCGGACGGGATTGAGACGTCAAAAAAATTGGGGATGTACCGGCAACAATACTGTGGATGCATCTACAGTGAAAAAGACCGTTATTATAAACCCACTCGCAAACAATCGTAACATCCCCCGCACGCCATGATTGGAAACTTCATCTATTTCATCATTGCCCTGCTCGTTTATGCGACCTATCAAACGGTTGAGACACCCCGCTTTGAACCTGGCATGGCTTTTTTTTTCTTTGCGCTGCTTTTCGTTGCCTATTCAACGATAGCCCAACGCTATTTTAATAAAATCACAGCGGACTACCTAACGGGCAAGGCACCCGGCCAACTGGCCCATCGATTCGATACCGGGCTAAAACGATTTACCATCTATGCCTTAATTGTTTTTACGATCGATATCTATGGGCTTAATTTGCCCGATTATTTTCGTTCCACCGGCGTATTCCAGGTTCTACCAACCCTTGAGGCATTTATCTTTCTGGCCTTTTTTATCGTCTATATGGCTGTTGTCTGGAACGCCGCCTATACCACTCACCGGCACCTGTTCCCTGGCACGATGTCGCGGCGCGCCTATATCGCCGGCAACATCTCATTCAACCTGCCCGTGTTGCTCCCCTGGTTGGCTCTGTCCGCACTTGTCGATTTTATTAATCTGCTTCCCTTTGAAGGATTGAAACGGCTCCTGGAAACGACCTATGGGCAAGCGATTTATTTTATTGGATTCCTTTTCCTTGCAGCCGTGCTGGCACCGGCAATCGTCCAGGCCTTTTGGAGGTGCGAACCGTTGCCGGATGGCCCTGATCGCCGTCGAATTGAAGCATTATGCCAACGAACGGGAATCAAATTTGCCGGCATCCTGCGCTGGCCCCTTTTCGGTGGCCGGATGATAACGGCCGGCGTGATGGGGCTGGTGGGCCGATTCCGATATCTTCTGGTAACCGATGCGCTGCTTCGGATCCTTTCTCCAGAAGAAATCGATTCGGTGATAGCGCACGAACTCGGTCATGTGAAGAAAAACCATCTGCTTTTTTACCTTATTTTTCTGGGCGGATACATGCTCTTGTCCCTTTCCATTTTAGACTTGATCATCTTCTTCATCATCTATTCCCGCCCCGTGACCATGTTCATGGAAGCGATAGGACAGGATCGGGCCAGGGCGGCCGCATTGCTCTTTTCCGTTGCCACAATCATTATGTTCGTCGTTTACTTTCGATATATTTTCGGTTTTTTCATGCGCAATTTCGAACGCCAGGCGGACACGTATGTATATTCGCTTTTCAATTCCGCTAAACCGCTGATCTCTACTTTGAAAAAGATCGCTTTTGCCAGCGGCCAGCCGTCGGATAAACCGAACTGGCATCATTTCAGCATTCGTGAGCGGATCGCCTACCTTGAAAAATGCGAAACAGATCGTCGCTGGATCGCCCGCCAGGATTATAAAATAAAAAAAAGCATGGCCGTCTTCGTTTTAGCTATGGCGCTCGTAGGAGGAATCGGGTACCAGGTCAACTTTGGGAAAATCGGCCACAGGCTGAATCACGATTTTTTTGAAAAGGCTTTACTGCAGGAAATAGAAAAAAATCCGGGCCATCCCGAACTTTACCGGACACTGGGGAGTTTATACTACCAATGGAAGGAGTATCCGCAAGCCATTGAATTTTTCATCCTTGCTCTTGATATGTCTCCGAATGATCCCGAAACTCTTAACAACCTGGCCTGGCTGTATGCCACCTGTGAAAACGAATCACTGAGGAATCCCAACCTGGCATTAGATCTGGCTCAACACGCGGCCACAATCGATCCCCGAGCCCACATCCTGGACACCCTGGCCGAAAGCTATCACATCAATGGCCGTATGGAAGAAGCGATTCAAACGGCACATGCGGCCCTGGAAATCTCCCGGGAAAACCGTTCCTACTTTAAAGATCAACTTGATAGATTTCGTAAGGCTCGCGAAGAAAAAGAGTAAAACGAGTTAATTTTTACCGGATCGTCACTTTTCGCACCTGAACCAGATCGGTAAGCCCTTTGAAGATTTTCTCGATACCATCCTGTTTCAAAGTGGTCATGCCGTCCAGCAAGGCCTGGTTGCGGACATCTTCGACAAGCGCATTGGTTTGAATCAGCCGTTTAATATCATCCGTGCCCACCAGTAATTCATGGATGGCCATGCGCCCCAGATATCCGGAATTATTACATTGATCGCATCCATCGGGCTTATACAGGGTCAAGTCTTCCGAATAGGGTATTTTTACGTTCTTTTCGAAAGCCTCCTGGCCGTATGTACGGACCAGCTTATCATATTCGTCCCGGGTGGGATGATAGGGTTTCTTACAGTCCCGGCACAATGTCCTTACCAGTCGCTGGGCCATGATGCCAAGGATAGCATCAGCAAA
>JAOZUU010000098.1:4136-8441 GCA_029938515.1 Desulfobacterales bacterium
GGCACAATGTCCTTACCAGTCGCTGGGCCATGATGCCAAGGATAGCATCAGCAAAATTGAAGGGATCCATCCCCATGTCCAGCAAACGGGTAATGCTTTCCGGGGCGCTGTTTGTGTGAAGCGTCGAAAGAACCAAATGGCCGGTCAAGGAGGCCTCGATGCCGATCCGGGTGGTTTCCTTATCCCGCATCTCCCCTACCATAATGACGTCGGGATCCGCTCTTAGAAAAGACCGCATGATTGCCGGGAAATCAAGACCGATTTTCGGTTTGACCTGGACCTGCCGAAGCCCTTTTTGCGTAATTTCCACCGGATCCTCGGCTGTCCATATTTTGGTCTCGGGCTTATTGATATAACTCAAAGCCGAATGAAGTGTGGTGGTTTTTCCGGACCCGGTAGGGCCGCACACAAAAATAATCCCGTATGGCATTTGGACGACTTTTATAAAATTTTCGAGGTTTCGTTTGGAAAAACCGATCCGGTTCAAAGGAATGGGTTCACCCGCACTTAAAATCCGAAGGACCACATCCTCCAAGCCCCCCTGGGTCGGTACGGTTGCAACCCTCAATTCAATATTACGCCCACCGTATTTTTTAAACTTGATTTTACCGTCCTGGGGTAAACGCCGCTCCGCAATGTCCAGATCGGACATGATTTTTAATCGGGATACCACTGCGTTGCGATAGTGATAGGGAATGGTCTGGTAGACATAACACTGACCGTCCACCCGAAACCGCACCTGGGTGCTTTCTCTTCCCGAATACGGTTCAAAATGAATATCCGAGGCGCCACGTGTGTCGGCGTCGATGACTATCTTGTTGACAAGTTGGACAACGACGCTGTCTTCTTCACCGACAGACGCCTCCGCTTCCTCAATCTCCTCTGCTTCGTCATGCAACTGTGAGATGATATCATCAATTCCGGCCAACTCTCTTTCGCTCCGGGTAAAAAGATTGATGATTTCAAGAATATCGCTGCGAAGGGCCACATGAAAACCGATTTGCTTCCCCTTGAACAAGGTGTGAATCACATCGATTTTCTGAAGATCATGGGGATCATCAATGGCGATGATCACTCTATTTTTGCTTTCCTCGTATTTGATCGGCACCCAGTAATTATTACGCATAAACGGAATTTTAAGGCCGGCCAGCAAGTTACCGGGAATCGCCATACTTGCATTGTATTCAACAAACGGAACACTGTAAAAACGGTTAAGCGATTTCCCCACATCTCTTTTAGAAACTTTATACACGTTCACCAATACATCGGCTTCCGATTCGCTCCGTTTCTTGGCTTCGGTAATTGCCTGTTTCAGGCCTTTTGGGCTAATCAGGTTGTTATCAATAAGGTAACTGAATTTGGTGGCCCGTTCCGCGGATTTCTGATGCTGATTGAATAGAGCGATTCCCAGAATCTTGGCAAGATTTTGGATCCGATATTGATCTTTTCTTCCGAATGGCGACCCGCTCCGGCAGTTTGTCAACTCAATGGCGCCCAGTGTAAAAGTCCGATATGCGATCGGTGTCGCTAAGATCTGTTTGGTGGTAAAATCGGTCTTCTGGTCCGAGGATGGATCGAATTTGAGAGTTTCATCAATGCGCTTTAATTCATTATCATCATAAACATCTTCAATATTGATCAATTTTTTTTCAACGACCACATGACCGGGAACATTTTCTTTTAAAATCGGCACACGGGCGATATCAATTTGATTGCCGGATCGTTTTTTTGAAAGCAACTCTCTGGTTTTCCCGTCAACGGCATAAATGGCCACCCGCTCGGCATTAAACAAGCCGGCGATGTCATCATTTAAATTGATCAGAAGGTCATCCAGATTCTTGGCGCTGTAGATTTTGTTGCCAATATCCTGGAATCGTTCCTGGAATTTCTTTTCCGTCTGTACCGGACTGGTCATCTCCTGTTTCAAACTCGCTACATTTTTCATGGCTTATCTACATTATATTATTCTTTTGGTCACATTCTCGAACCCAAAGTCCCAATTGTAATCAGCGGTAAATAAATTACAATACAGTAAAACCTTCCATTGGCTCTGCTCGATCAATCATTTCTTAATTTATTGATATTTTTATATAATTTCATAATCCCACCGCCGGTTAACATCGCTCCGATAAAATAGAAACTAAAATATGCAAAATATATACCGATACCGGAAAATTGTTCAATTGTTTTGATTTTATTGATAACCAGGGGAATTCTGTAAAAGACCCCGATACCGGTCAGGAGCAGAATGGCCCCCCAGATCAGCTGATATTTCATCTTTTAAAATCTCTTTTCAATCCAACCGGAACAAACCATTCACATGAATGTCGGCCAGATAAATGCTGACCGCAACCAATGAAATCATATGTGGATGCGGTTGTGGTGTCAACCTCTTCATCATGCTTTTATGACGTGTAGCTCCCTTTAAAATCGGCTTTACGCTTTTCAAGGAAAGCGCGGGTTCCCTCTTTTGCATCGATGCTCGCCATGCAAAGTGAAAAGGCGTTTGTTTCGAGAGTACATCCGGTCGCAAGATCCACATCCATACCGGTATTTATCGCCTGCTTGGCCTCCCGCAGGGACAGCTTGCCCTTGACGGCAATGGCGGATGCGGTTTTCATTGTCTCCTCCATGAGCGCTTCGGGCGGGCAGACCCGATTCGCCAGTCCCATATTCTCCGCTTCGGTTGCGGAAATCATCCGGCCCGTAAAAATCAGCTCCTTGGCCCGATTCGAACCGATCAGTCGGGGCAGTCGCTGGGTCCCCCCGAAACCCGGAATCAGTCCCAGGGTGATTTCAGGTAAACCGAACATGGCATTTTCAGCGGCATAAATAAAATCACAGGCCAGGGCGATTTCGCTGCCCCCGCCCAACGCATATCCATTCACCGCGGCAATTACCGGTATCGGCAGAGACTCGAGCCTGCTGATTGTTTCATGTCCGGCCTCGGAAAAACGCTTGCCGCTGAGGGCATCACATTGGGCCAGTTCCTTGATGTCCGCGCCGGCCACAAAGGCCTTGTCTCCGGCTCCGGTCAGTACCAGTACGCGAATAGACTCGTCATCGGCGATTTTTTCAAGGGTTCGGGCAAATTCGCTTAAAAGTGGCGCGTTCAATGCGTTCAGTGCTTTGGGACGATTAAAAGTTATCACGGCAATGTTGTTTTCGACATTAAAAAGAATGTACTGATTGTCATCCATTGATCCCTCCTTAGGAAATTTTGGTGTGCGTCAGTCCGGGTAACAGAGAGCCGGATTTTGAAAATGGAAATAATCTGAATATCCGCTAAGAGTTCGCGCAAAAATAAATTCACAATTTTAGGCGTTGGGGCGCCCGACTGGCAAGGCGCGAAAGTGCAGGAATATCAAGTATATTCCGAACTTTTGTAACACAGCCAGACGGGATGCATCAGCGGATAAAATGTGAAGTTATTTTCGCGCGAGCTCTTAGTATATGCAAAAGACGGTTTAATGGCAACCGTTCAAATCACAACTTTTTTTCCGGTTTATTCGCCATAAGATCAGCAGCTTCCTGCTTTAGCTGGTCCAGTTGATTCAATGCTTCCAGTGGGGATATCCGGTTGATGTCGATTCGGCGAAGTTTATCCAGGACCTCTTCCGTGGGCGTACGGAAAAGGCCAAGCTGAATATGCCTGCCCTTCTGATCGCCATCGATGGATGGGACCGGGTGGAACATGCCTTCGGGGGTACGGTTTTCAATATCAAACAATTTCTTCCTGGCGTGAGTAATGACATCATCGGGAATGCCGGCCAGCCGTGCCACCTGGATACCGTAACTTCGATTGGTCCCTCCATCGACCAGCTTTCTTAAAAAAATAATCTCGTCGTTCCATTCTTTAACGGCTATGTTAAAATTCTTCACCCGGGGCTTGAGGCCGGCCAGTTCGCACAGCTCATGGTAATGGGTGGCAAACAGTGTCTTTACCCCCTTGGCATTTAAATCATGCAGGTAGGCCGCCACGGCCCAGGCGATGCTCAGTCCGTCAAACGTGCTTGTTCCCCGACCGATTTCATCCATGATCACCAGGCTTTGGGGCGTGGCGTTATTTAGAATATTGGCGGTCTCCTGCATCTCAACCAGAAAGGTGCTCTGGCCGCTGGCCAGGTTATCGAGCGCACCGACCCGGGTAAAAATCCGATCGGTTACATTGAGACAGGCGCTTTCGGCCGGCACATAGCTTCCCATCTGAGCCATGATGACTGTCAGGGCGGTCTGTCTCAGTACGGTTGACTTTCCGGCCATATTGGGGCCGGTAATAATCAGGACCTGCGCGTCTTGGTCATT
>JAOZUU010000099.1 GCA_029938515.1 Desulfobacterales bacterium
TTTCGGCCATGCCCATGGGGGGCATCAGCGCGCCCTATTGTTACAATGGGATCCTTACCATGACCCATGCCGAAGCTTTGTTTGGCATCTGTGCCTCACAATTGCTGAATCCGGGTACCACCGTCATTCATGCCGGGTTTCCAACCATTGCCGATCCCCGTTTTGACTACAACCCGAACTACGGCTTAAGAAGTCATTTTCTGTTGAATATCCTCCAGGCCCATTTAAATCTGATCCTCGATATACCGACCTTTCAAAGTATTGCCACCACCAATGAGGAACACCTCACCCTACGCGCACTGGATGATGTCCGCACCGGCCAGGCGATGGCCTTGAAATTCGGATTTCATATGATGCGCCATCCCTTTGGATTCTTGCGTCACCTGGTCGATTTTTCCTTCCTTAAACTGGAGAAAGCAATTAAAATTGCTGAAACGGTCACACCGGACGATGCGCCCGAAATTGAGATGCCGACATATGATGAGCGCGGCATGGAATCCATTCAACGCATCGGGCTCGGGATGTATATGGACGATCCCCTGACTACTGCCAATATCGGCAGGATCTTTGTTGATTGAGGGCATGTAAGAGATGAACATCGAATAATGTATTCTGCCATTTAAAATAAAGGGAAAGCGAAGCGTCTTCCACATTCGGTGTTCGATGTTGGACGTTGGACGTTAGACGTTCGATGTTCAAATTGTTGCATCTGAAATTTTACCTGAATCTTCATAATATTCGGAGCGTTGGTAATATTTGATTCTTTTTAATCAATCAGCGACTTTTGGGCAAGATCGCCACCATGCCAAAGATATATAGCTAACAGCGGTGCTGCATCGGTTCGTATCGCATGGGGCATCCAGGCCTCATGATATACCGGCAAGCCAGCATCCTGGGAAATCCACCCTTCATTATTGCGCAGCCAATATGTCCAACCGTATCGCTCCAAAAATATAGATCCGAAATCTTCCGGTAAATAGGTTTGACCCCAGGCGAGATGGTTTGACACGGTTGCGAGTAATTTTGCAATAGGCACTGTATCCGGCGTGGCGGCTTTGACCATATCCGGCAACCAGGTGAGCACCGATAGAGTCGTTTTTACAACGGAACGAGGAGCACTGCCAAGTTCCGGCCAATGACTGAGGAAGGAATTTAGATGAACGTCATTTAAACTGGTAAGATAGTTTTGCACATGGTAGATAAGAGCTGTGACCATTGAAAAACTTCCTTTTTTGTCCAATTACGGTGGTATGTTCTCAATATTCGATCCTTGAATTGTTCAAAAGGAAAAGCACATGTGCGGAATCGTAGCCTATTTCGGGGGCGCCGGCAACAACCTCACCCGGGTGCTGACCGGCATGTCGGCCATTATTTACCGGGCACCGGACAGTACCGGCGTGGCCATGTTTGGAGACGACACCCGGCCGGTTTTGACCAAAAAGGCGGTCGGTTCTGTCGAAAGGCTGGTCGAAACCCTTTTGGACAGCAAAGCGTACCCGAACGATGAAGCCCGGCTGATGTCCCTTTGGACGGGCGGTGCCAGGGATGAAATGATGCGGGCGCAGCAGACACGTCTGATCGTTTTTGAGGGCTTGTCCATTGATTTTTTCGATAAGATCGTCAACGGTCAGACATCGTATCCTTGTTATGACGATCTCGTCGAATTGGCACCTGACCGGACGGTTTTCATGTCTCCCGGCCAACCGGGACGACCCTGCCTGGAGGAAAATCTTAATATTCGCTCAAAAAGAGATTTCCACCGCTTGATCGTTCGGTTGATCATCGAATATGATCTCTCGCCGGAAGTGATTCGAGAAATCATCCGGAAACCACTGAAGGCGGTGATCGCCAAAAAGAGCGCCGAGGGACAGGTCGAAGTCAGCGAAGAAGGGGTCATGAACGCTTTCGATTCGGTCTATCGGAATATTCTTGCCGATATCCCGGCCAAAAAAACCGGGCTGAATCGTCGTCGCCAGCGGGCATTCGTCAAACCGGTGGCCCTGAAATCACTATGGCGTTGTCTGCCGGAAACCACTATCAAAATTTCTCCGGACTATATTCGCGATGGTGTCTGCTGCCTGTTTCGGCTCCTGGACGCGGCGCTTCTCACCCGGATTGCGTCTCAACCGGATATCGTCGATTCTCTCGAAAAAATTCTCGAATTTTCCTGGCCCCTGCATGAACGATCCGGATCCGTCACCTGGAGAAGTTTGTTTCGGGCCGAAAAAGGGGTGAATGTATACGGCCGGGCCGCGGCCGCGGCCTTGACTTACCTTAAACGCGATGAATTTTTAACCGCCATGCTCACCGATCTGTCGCGTCGTGAGATGATGACGGAACCGGCCATCGTACCGGACCAGACCGATCCGGTCAGTTTACGATATTTTTCGCAACCGGTCATCGGCCATGGCCGTTGGGCTCTCCAATCCGCGGTCACCGAAAAAAATGCCCACCCCTTTCTGGATGCCAAACGGTACCGTTGCGTGGCGGTGAATGGTCAGTTCGATGCGAAAATTGAAGAACGCCTTAAAGCATTTCTTGGTAAAGTAGGCCATTTCTCTTTCAGAAGCGATAATTCTTCCGAGTACCTTCCACTTCTCTGGGGATACTATTTCGAGCAACTCACCGAGGCGAAAAGACGTTACCGCGCCGTGGCGGCGCAAGTGGATAATGATCTCGAGGCGTACGGAATCGGCAGCCGGACAATCGATTTTTCGATTCATCACGCCATCAAGGATAAATCGATCCAGGCGCTGGATGAGATGGCGTTTATCATAGCGGCCGAACAAATTTCGCAAAACGGGGGACAAGTGGCCGCCTGTGGGATGAGCATCTTCTCTCCCGGTAAACTTTACATTGTCAGTCATGACCGTCCGATTTTTATCGTCCGCCGATTGGAAAATAACGATTTTATGGTCGTCTCCGATCTCAATGCCGCCATGGGCTTGTTCCCCCAAAAGTTGATATTTGAAAAACGCAATGCATTGGAAAGGCTAAAAACGCGTCATACTGAAGATGTGGCCAGGTTAAGAAAAGACGGTACTGGCATCGATCAAATAAACACCGAATTTAAAAAAGAGAAAGCATCGATTTTAAAAACATTTACCGTTGAGGTTCACACGCTTGAGGGCGAAAAAATATTTGCAAGTATCGAGACAACCATCGCACAGGGCCAAACGAGCCGTCATGTGGTTATCACTGATTTTAAGGGTGAGCCCCTTCCGGAAATCGCCCCTTTCAGCACCGTTTTGCATCCCGCCCAGGTCAAACAGAACTTGGGCCGGTCTTTTTATGAAACCCATTTGAATGAAATACCGGAACGGCTCAAGGAAATATTGAGAAATTATGCGCCGGCGGAAAATCAGGTGCCGGATTTTCGGATCAAGAAAAAACTGCTACGGCGCAAGTTCGGACCTAATCTTCGGGATCTTAAACGGATCGTGCTGGTGGGTGCCGGCAGCGCTTATAACATGGGCCACTTGGCCCAACGGTTGATTCACGCCTTGATGCCGGAAATGGATGTACTGACCATCCGGCCCGGGGAAATCGATTACCCGGAGACATTCTTCGTGCCGGAAAACGACATAGTTATCCTTTTAAGCTGGTCTTCCACCACTGCGGACATGGTCCTTTTGGCCCGCAAGCTTTTATCACTCAAAGTCGTCATGGTGGGCATTACCGAAAAGGTTTTTGCGGACATGGCCCTGATCGTAGCCAAAAGTGGGGGGGTAATCCCTATTTTGAGCGGAGAAGAAGTAACCGTTGCCGGTGTCAAGAGTACGGTCTGTATGTTGTTTTGTCTTGATCTTTTTCTGTTATGGGTGGGGTCGTCCATTGGCCGGAAAGAGGAAGCCCTGGCGTATGTGGAATCGATGCATCGCCTTCCGTACCAACTGTCAAATTTTTTTTCCGACGAATCCGTAAAGGATTTTTCAAAGACCGTCACCCATGACTATTCCAAAGCAGGTGCCGGCATTATCATCAGCGCCCTTTTTACGGATGGATTGGGTCGGGAAGTGGCCCTGAAATTGGAAGAAAATACCTGGTCGGTGGTGGGAAAGGCCCTGGACTATCAGGAAGTAATCGAAACCGGCTTACCGGCGTATCCCGGAGAAACCCTGGTGCTGGTCGATGCCACCTGCCTGTCGCGACTGGATGAAGCCCTTACGGTGATGGATTTTTTCTTTCGTCAGGACATCCCATTTATTGCCATCGGTATCGCCTGGCAGGAAGAAACACGTATTCAGCACCTTAGCGGCGGCCGATGCGTTTTTCTGCCCGGTATGAAGAAAAAGGCGCTTCAATCGTTTAGGACCCTGCTGTTTTACTACCAGCTGACATTTTACTGCGGGCAAACGCGGGGAATCGGGATTGGCGTTGTACCACGAAGCCTTGCCAAATCCATGACCGTCGGGCGGAGTCTGTTTGGAAAAAAGGACTCTGCGCCCAAAGCGCTCATGCTAATCAAGGACCACAATGAGCGCTACAAAGCTGTTTCCCCTTCACAGCAACAGGTAGAGAATATCAGCCGGTGGGAAAAAGACGCCCGAACCGAGCCATCGGCCCTTTATTATAAAGACATGCGCGGGCTTGTGGGGCAGATCGCCATAAACCAAAGCCCCGGTGACATCTGCCGGGACTTTGATGAAAATACGAAACGGCTGGCCGATCACCTTTTTGATGAAGATTCGGATATCGAGGAAATCGTATTCGCACCTACGGACAAAAAATCAACTGCCGCGGTGAAAAGTGTGGCCGGTATCTGGAGCCGTTTTTTCGACATCCCGGTGCGGATTATTTCACCCGAAGCCCATCTGGCCGCCTTTGGAGAGAATATCTTGTTGATTACGGCGGCGGGGTCATCTTCGGGACAAAAACGATTGGCCCAACGCCTGGAAACCGCCGCGTGTCCGGTGTTTCGATTGGAGCCGGAAATGGATTTTACGGCCTGCCGGTTTGACAATGGCAACGGGGGTCGCTTTTTGTTAACCGATCGATTCCGGCACGCCCGAAGCGATTATCTGGGTGCTATGCTTCATCTTGTCTTTATCAATACCTGGCACCATGTTTTCCCGGACAAGGCCCAAATCGTCAGCAACCATTTTCAGCGCCTGGGGAAAATCATGCTCGACCTGTTGAACAATGCCGCGTTAAAAAGCCAGGTGTTCCAAAGTATGGCCATCAACTGCAAATATAAAACCATGTTCTATATCGGGCCACCGGTGGGAGTGGGTTTTGATTGGTCGGATAAATTCGACCGGACCGACGGTATACTCATGGTGCCGCATCTGTTCGGTGAAAGTGCCCATGGCCCGCTGGTAACGGTCGATTCCAAGGTGGAGGAGAAATTCATTAAGCTCGACGACCGGGAGACCATGGTGTCGGCCTTCAGTGAAGCGCAGGTGGATTTATGGGAAAGCGAATATCTGGGCGGAGAAAATATCGATGCATTTCTCAAGGCGTCACCGAACGATCTGCCCCTTGAAAAAAAAACACCGTTTTTTACAGAAGGGAACTGGTATATCCCCGAGCTTTTGCCGGATTACGATACGACCCAAGACAATCTCATTGTCATGGATGCGACTCATCCCCGGTATTTTGATCAAGCCTTGGACGAGATTTCAACCTTCGGGTGCCGCTATCCCCAGATGATTTTGATCACCCAGAAGGCGTTTTTAGATGAGAGGGGCAAGGCATCCCTGTACCGATATCCAATCAGCAGCACGATTATTCTACCAGAGATAAACGGAGAGCCGATACCGGAAATGCATTTATCATTTGTGATGAATATGATCGGTATGGAGATGACCGCTTGCGTGTAATAATCGAATTTTTTTATTTTTTAGTACGACAAAACCATGTTGACGGGAATGTCTTTTTTCTTACGACCGATTACCGCATAATAGTGCAGCGGGGTTCCGTCCTGACAGAACCTGTGACGATAGCGCTTTTTGACATTCATCTCAAAAAATCCATCGTCAAGCATCCGGTCGATCAACAGGGAGAATCCGGTACGGTCATCCGGGCTGTAAAACTCGTCTTTAATGTTAAATGCCACCCAGCCCGGCTCGGAAATCATATTGTAGGCTTCGATGAATGCATCGGGTGGGATATCATCAAACCCAAGCGCCGCCACGACGGTCAGGCAATTGGGGGATAGTTTTTCTAACTTCTCTTTCACCGAATCGGGCAACCGGGTCAGATCTTCCGTAAAAAAATCGGCATATACGCCGGGCCTGTCCCGTTCGGCCGCCTCGGCCGCCTCTTCGATAATATCCAATCCAACGACCGTGTCAGCACCGGTGGATTTCAGTTTTTCGCCCACCATTCCGTTGCCTGCGCCCACATCGAGTACTTTAAGGTCCGATGTCGCCATGGATGTTTTATTGACTTCTTTTTCCAGCAGGGAACACACGACTTCGGGTGACTTGCACTTGTACTTATCGTAAAAAAGATATTCGTACAGTCCTGGAACCGTATAGATCTTGTCGTAGTCATGCGCCCGGACACGTGTTTTCTCTCCGTTGTACTCTATGATGAACTGTTCTTCGCCCTGCAACACGTCGTCATCGGTCTCGGGAATCTGTACCTTGAATTTTCTTTTATTCAATTTCTTTTCCTTTTTGTTACGGAGTCGTCACATTGATAGCGTGCACCTGCAGTTCGCCTTTTCCATCATTTGGTAAAGCCAAGGTTTCTTCGGTTTTCATAAAAAAATTAATATGACCTCTACCGGCGCTTTAAAAACTTATTAAAAAACGAAAAATTGCGGCCCCAAATCATTTTGGGTCGTATTTAGTTCCCCTCTTGATTCTCAGATATAATATATAGGACACTATATAAATAAGTCAAGCATTATTTTATAGAATACGGATCGTATGGCTTAAATAGCGAGTATTGTAAGGAATTGTGCGTGTTTTTTTATTTGGATTCGATGTAATTCATATCAATCTTATTTGTATAAACAATATTCGATTCGAATAAAAATAAAGGAGAGCGAAAATAAAAAAATGATTGTATTTACCTATGAAACAGGGTATTTGTGATGCAAAAGTCTCGAAAAGGAGCGACTGGATTTGAGCAATACGTATGAACAGCGCTACCGGGAAATTCTCATATCCTTACGTAAAATCATTCAGGCCACCGATCTGCATTCCCGCAGCCTGAATAAAAAATTCGGTCTGACGGGCCCACAGCTAGTGATTCTGGAAGAGGTCTCCCATCATGAACGTATATCCGTCACGAACCTGGCAAAGGCGATTAGTTTAAGTCAGGCGACAGTGACCGACATCATCAACCGGCTCGTAAAAAATGGGTATTTGATTAAAAGAAAGAGCGAAAAAGATAAGCGCAAGGTAAGAATATCGCTTTCCGAAAAAGGGGTAACGGTCCTTGATCAAGCACCGCCGCCTCTCCAGGAAACATTTATCGAGCGTTTCTCCAATCTGGCCGATTGGGAGCAATTGATGATTTTAAGCGCCTTTGAGCGGGTTGTCAGTATGATGTCGGCTGAAAAGATAGATGCCGCTCCGATTTTGGCATCCGGTCCGATCAGTGCGGAAAAACCCACCCAGTAAAAGTTACCACGCAAACAATATTATTAACCGCAGACAAACGCAGACTGACGCAGACTTATTTAAAAATAACAGGTGAATACGAATGGAAAGCCCTGTCTGCGTCAGTCCGCGTGGGTCTGCGGTTAATATCTTTTACAGAGACGTCATCGCTTACGAAAATGCGCATCCCTTGAAAAAAGCGAGCGCCCTATCCCTTTTCATATTTGGCTAATATCTCTTTTTCACCTTCCTGGCAGAGCCGTTCAAGTTCGGATATGACTTTGCCATCCAGACATTCGGGTTCATGGCTTTCGATAATAGTACGAATCTTTTCACGTACACGGTCTTCCATGGACGGTTTCCCGGCCTCTTGCCATGATACGATGGGTTGCCTGTCGAACATTTTGGTCATCCAGATTTCTTTGCGAAAATGATCGTATGTGTGTTGTTGATCCATGAAATGCCCGCCCGGACCGACCGCTGCAATCACTTCCCGGGCAAGGGTCTCGGTATTAACGGTCATCCCCTCAATAAAGCGCTTGCTCATACCTATAATCTCATTGCCCATAACCAGTTGTTCACACGAACAGGCCATACCACTGGCCGTGTAGCCCACGTCGTGGATCAAATTCAGCCCAGCCAAGCCCTGGCTTAGAATACCAAAGGCACTTTCCAATCCGGCCTGGGCATCCAGCGCTTTGGCGTCCGTGGCTCCGGCCAGCCCCCAGGTCGGCAGGTTAAATGACCGGGCCACTTGTGCCTGCGCCGCGATACCCAGGCTGTTTTCCGGTGCACCAACCGTCATTAAAGCGGTGCTCATATCAAGGATCCCTACATTGCCACTCATACCGACCGGACAACCGGGCTGACGTAATTGGG
>JAOZUU010000100.1 GCA_029938515.1 Desulfobacterales bacterium
TCACGACATCAAGAAAAAAACCTGAAAGATAGAGCCTGCTCGTTCGGCCATACCAGGCATTTCCCCAATCTGGTAAGGTTACCCCGCCGATATAGATACCCGCAACAATAATAGATTTTGCGTTTGGCAGAGTCAGTTTCGGATCTCGCCTTTGATGGTGATTTAATGTATAGCTTGCAAATTCGGATGCCGCCGCAAATCCCATGGCGTCGATTCCCACGGATTCAGCAAGACTCCTTATGTTTTCAGAAAGTAAATGTTTTTCCATTTTTTATAATAATCTTTGCGATCTTGGCGTCTGGTTTAAATTCGGTTGGTCACTGGATACATACGTCACCGTATTTACAAATGAGAGTACTAAGCAAGGGCGCCATCGATATCGGCAATTATATCATCGACATCCTCGATTCCTACCGATAAACGAAACAAGCCGTCGGCAATGCCCAGCACCTTTCTTTCTGCCGCGCTGATCTTGACATGGGAAGTGACGGCCGGCGCGCAGATAATCGTCTCTACTCCGCCGAGGCTCAGTGCCGGCGTGATCAGGCTCAACCCGCGCACAAATTGATCCGGGTGAACCTGCGCTTCGTCCAGTTCAAATGAAAGCATCCCGCCGAAACCGTGCATCTGTCTGACCGCGATATCAAAGCCTGGGTGGACGGCGAGTCCCGGATAGAAGACTTTCGAAACCCGCGGATGATCATCCAGATGCCTGGCCAGTGAAAGCGCGTTCTGGTTCTGCTTTTCAACTCGAATACCCAGGGTCTTCAGGCTTCTTTCCAAAAGGTGGCAAGTGGCGGCATTCATGCTGCCGCCAAAATTGGCCCCAGAGGTTTTAATTCTATCGATCAATTCCCCTGTTGACAAAACGGCCCCGCAACAGAGATCGCTGTGGCCACCCAGGTATTTGGTCCCGCTGTGGATGATGATATCGATACCGAGATCGTGGGGATTCTGGTTTATCGGTGAGGCAAAGGTGTTGTCAATCGCCGTCGGAATGTTCCTCGATTTGGCCAGACTTGAGACCGATTCAATATCCGTAATCACCAAAAGCGGATTGGAGGGCGTTTCAATATAAATCAGTTGGGTGTTGCTTTTAATAGCCGCTTCAAAATCTTCAACCTGATTCGAAACAAAGGTAAATTCGATGCCGAAGCGCTCAAATTCGGCGGTGACGAAATGATGGGTGCCACCGTAAATATCGCGTTGCATGATCACATGATCACCCTGACCGGCCAGGGCGAAAATCACCGTACTGATAGCGGCCATTCCGGAACTGAACAACAGGCCGCTCTCGGTATTTTCGAGCGCACTCAGCTTTTTAGCCACTGCCTGCTGATTGGGGGTATTATAGTATCGGGGATACACATTTTCGGGTGCATCCAGATACTCGAAGGATGAAGAAGTATAAATCGGTGTATTGATCCCCCGTGTCACTCGATCCGAAGTGGTTCCGCTGTGAACGCATTGCGTGTTCTTTCCCATGATGGTTTCTCCTTATCCGTTGGAAACTTACTTATGTCTGAAATCAAACAAAGTGACTTCCCTGGTTATTTTCTTTCCTTTGCGATCCACCTGGACGGATACCGTGCTATCAAGTGGGGTATAAAACAGCGCAAATTTCAAATCGACCAGGCTACGGATCTCCTCTCCGGCCACCTGAACAATGATGTCCCCTTTCTCCAAACCCGCTTTTCCGGCAGGGCTGCCGTCAATTACACTGACGACATGGACACCATTTTCTTTTTCATCGATGCCCACGCCCAGCATGGGTGCTTTTTTACCTTTAAGCCTCGTAGTCTGAAGGACAAAATCGGCGATACCCGGTTCCAAATCCTCGTCCTGAAGGATCACGGTGAACGGGAACCCATTTCGTCGAAAGGCGCGGTCGGGGATACCGTATTTATTTCTGAGATGCCCGTTTCCGGCCAGCACGACTAGCTTGGTTTCAGGGTGATATGCGAGAAATCGGTGGACGGATGCGGCCATGGTTTCATCCCACAATATCTGGGCCTGTAAAAAATAATCAAACTCCTTGAGCTGATGCTGATTTTCATGCAGGCGAAACACCCTGAATAAATCCTGTCGATAGCGGGAATCGGTAAAATCCATCTCGGATGGCAGCTGCTCTTTATCGGCTTCGGATAAACCGCTGAATCCCTTTCGCGCCACCTTGCGAGAGATATCCCCTTCGACGTTCAGGGCAACCAGGGGTATCCTTTCTTTTTTCAGATAGTCGATAATCGGTTTGTAGAGGTTATAGTCAAACCGCCATTTCTCGAAATAGGCGGACTTTTTTAAAAAAGTGCGCTCGTCGATTCGACCGGCCAGATAGTCATCCAGAACCGCCTGATAAGGGACCTGAAACATTTCCATGCCGACCGCCAATTTGTTCCCTGCCTCGTGAAGCTTTTTTATAATCATCAGCTGGTTCATATGGTGGGCATACTTTTCATGCTGTTCGCCCACATAAATAACGCGGCGATCCCTGAGCTTTGGTAAAATATCGTCCAATGCAGCGATCTTGTCCGGCTCAAGCGCTTTTGTACGGGGACGGGTCAGTACCGGAATACCCGCATGGGTTTCGGTTTGTTCCTTGTCAATAATCTTACCTCCATTAAAGACCAGCTTGTTGTACTTGCCGTAATGGGGAAGCTTCCGCTGTACCGCTTTGGCTTCATCGACATTTTTCACATGCAGCAGCATGATGGCCTCATCCTGATTATACGGGTTTTTATAGACATGTAAACGGACGCCGTCCTGATAAACCGGTTGCCTTCCGAAAAGCATGTCCACGACTGGTAAGTGGTACCCTGAAATAATCACCGAATGCTGTTTTATCTGGTTGAAAGTAACCTTTTCCGGTGTTTGGAAAGTAACGTCCTTAACACCCAGGGCATGGATAATGGGCTGGTACTTCCCGGATTGTTCCGTCGGCATAACCACCAGGAGCTTATCCTTTCCCATTATTTGAGCCAGTACCGCCGGAGACTCTGCCGGGTCCAATTCCCGCATCAGGTCGTATTCTTCGTCAATCACGACCCGGGTCGGAAGCTCATCCAGCACCAGGCTGACGGTTTCCCGCGGTTTGTTCACTTCAACCATGTGTGACGTTTTATGATTGGAAGTATGAATCGTAATCGGCACGCGCAGGTGATAGGGTTTTGGATCCTGATTCAGTACAAAATTCAACGTGAGTCGCCCCTGACCTACCAGTAATTCCGGGTCCTCAACGTTCAACCGGGGAATATCGTCACGTTCAAGACTTTGTGAAAAGTAGTCTGTTAAATCGGTTGGGTTTATTTTTTCAAATGACTTCTCAATATCATTCCAGGAGGCTTTACGAAACCGGTTTGTCGCGAGAAAGTCCTGCAGAGTGTCAAAAAAATTCTTTTCACCCACCATTTTTCGCAATGAGTGAAAAACCATGGCGCTCTTGCCATAACCAATGGCGCTTTCCGCTTTATTTCGTCGGTAAAAAAAATCGGCCACCGGCATTTTATTTGATTCATTGACGTAGGCATCGTAGTTTACCAGAATCTGCTTACGATACGCCGCGCCCTTCCCTTCCAGGTCGGCGTAATGGTGATCGGCCAGATAACTGGTGATCCCCTCCGCCCAGTTTCCACGGGAAGAATCGATGTAAACCGAATTACCGAACCATTGGTGAAGAATTTCGTGTCCCAGCGATGTCCGGGTGATAAAAGGCAACCGCACCACGGCTCTGCCCAGTAACGTGTAGGTGGGCATCGAATATCCCGTGGGAAACAGGTTCTCCGCAATCACAAAGCGCCGGTAAGGATACGGGGTCAGCAACTTTTCATACATGGCCAGATATTTTTTGGTATACGCCAGATAGTCGTCGGCCAGGTGTGCATCTTCCTTGAAAAAATAGGCTTCCAGGCCGATGTCTTTGTAATTGTCCTTTGCAAGTACGTAATTTCGCGAGGCTGCCAAACTCAATCCATCCACCGGATGGTTGAATTGAAACCGGAAGGTATCCGTTCTTTCATTTTCGAGTATATCGACGGTATCCGCTTCGGACACCGCGAGAAATCCCTTGGGCAGTGTCACGGAAAGGACGTATTCGGTCAGGTCTTCGGGTTTGGGGAACCAGTTGCCGGTTAAAAACACGTTTTGAGAATCAATATGATTCGCTTCGGACACATTAGAGACCACTTCAAAAGAAAGCACCCTTTCCGAACCGGCAGGGACATCGATACTTAAGCGCTCTCTCATGGCAGCAATCGCTTTGCCATCCAATTTCAAGTTGTTGAGATTGTGAGTAGACAGGTGTACTTTTAAATCATTTTCGGCCGTCAAACGGGAGACACCTGTAATTTTCTTACCTTCGGTATCCACCTGCACATCGAGTCTATACTTCAACTCGGCCGCTTTTACGCCGATGGGCAAGCAAATAACGATTAAAATAAGAAATAAATACCGATACGTCATGCAATGCTCCAATACTTGATGGATTCGTAAAAAGCCCGAATTCGCCATGCCGGACTTGATCAGTCTTCAGGCTACGCCGCTGGCTACGACCTGACAAGTCGCTTTTCAGCTTCGCCGTGACACGTCCAGCATCCAGAGCATACCGAAATAACTGGATTCCGGCCGCAGTTTATCCCGGACTTTGAGCGGGGCCGGAATGACGATTTGTTGAATTATCGACTGTTTACGAGATCATAATACTTTGCAGTGGGTCTAAAAAAAGGGGCACCGGCCTTACCCTAACCGATAAATCTTAATGAGATTCTCTTTGTGATGATCAAAGGACCAGTGCTCGTATTTAATGATACTGGCGGCGGCCTCACGATTCCCCGCTTTGAGCGAGTCGATGAATCGTTTGTGCTCCAAGAGATTGACAAGCTCCCACTGCCGATCGTATTTCATGCGCGGAAAATCGCTGAGACGCTGCTTCAGCGGTGGAAGGATATGGTTAAGAAAGGTATTATCCGAAAGTGCCAGAAAAATATCGTGAAATTTTAGATTCAGCTCATAATATTCATCAAAGCGTTCCTTATCCAATGTTTTTCTCAATCCATCGTTTATTTTCTCCAGCCTGGCAATATGGGACGGCTTGAATTTATGAAATTCAGATAAAAC
Organism: Desulfobacterales bacterium; assembly: GCA_029938515.1. Classification (GTDB taxonomy): domain Bacteria; phylum Desulfobacterota; class Desulfobacteria; order Desulfobacterales; family QNYZ01; genus QNYZ01. The sequence continues at coordinate 5,110 of JAOZUU010000100.1, forward strand.
CACCGAAGATTCCAAAGGACCGATAATTTCATAGGAATTTTTAATATCCTGCAGTGTTAGCTTCTTAATTAATACACCCCGCCTGGGCAGGATCTGGACAAATTGCTCGGTTTCCAGTTGGATCAATGCATCTCTCAAAGGCGCCCGGCTGATATCGAGATTGTCGCAGATAGCGTTCTGATCAATATAGGAGCCGGGTATCAGTGAGCCCCTGGCCAATTCCTCTCGCAGATAGTTGTATACTTTTTCCCGCAGGGTACCGTTATTCACCATGATAATCGATCCTTTCTGATATATGAGGCTACCCAACCGGCATTGGTTTGTCAACTTGATTGCCGGTCCCAATCAGGTATGTATTATATAAATTCAGGATAATTGGTATCAATTTTCGGCTCTAAAATTCACAAAGCGAGACGCAAGGGAAATCGGTAAAAAATTTTTCTTGACAATCCCATCATCTTATATATTAGTTACCTGTACCAAGAATATCGATCATAAAAAACAGGGCAATTGTCATTTTCCGTTATTTATCGTTAACTATTTTAAATATCGTTAAATTTAGAACAAATATTTCATCCAGAAACCCATTTTAACTCATATAACGTTTTAATAGAACCCGTTCGACTGTGGATCTTATGGCAATCAGATATATCAGTTAACCATTTAATTTTGATAAAGGGAGGGATCATGTCGAAACAATTACCTGTTCATGCCCAAGTGGTCATCATCGGCGGTGGTATCGTCGGTTGCAGTGTGGCCTATCATCTGACCAAGCTGGGTTGGTCGGATATCCTGATTCTTGAACGTAAGGAACTTGGTTCCGGCACCACCTGGGCCGCGGCCGGGCTGTTGGCGCAATTACGCCAAAACCAGGAAATGACCAATCTGGCGAAATACACCGTTGATCTCTACGAAGGACTGGAAGCCGAAACCGGAGTAGCCACGGGCTTCAGAAAAAACGGGGCTCTGGCGGTGTGTCAGACCGATGATCGGCGCAAAGAACTGCTCCGCGCCGCGGCCATGGCACGCGCCTTCAACGTTGAAATGCATGAAGTCAGCCTGAAAGAAGCGGCCAACATAGTGCCGGGTATCAATACGAAAGACCTGGTCACCGCATTTCATTTACCCTATGACGGCGTTACCAATCCAATTGAGACCACCCAGGCGTTAGCCAGGGGTGCCAAAATGGGCGGTGCCGCGATCCTGGAAAATGTCAAGGTTACCGATATTAAAATTAAAAATGGTGCCGTTTGCGGTGTGACTACCGATCAAGGCGATGTCACCAGCGAATATGTGGTCAATTGCGCGGGGATGTGGGGACGTCAAATTGGCCAGATGGTGAATGTCAGTATACCGCTGCACGCGGCCGAGCACATGCATGCGGTGACGATGCCGATCGAGGGGTTAAAAAAACATTTTCCCACGGTACGCGATTTCGACGGGGTGACCTATTTCAAATCCGAATCCGACGGTATCCTTTTCGGGGGATTCGAGGCGGTGTCAAAACCCTGGGGGATGAAAGGCATTCCGGACAGATTCATGTATACGGAACTCCAGGAAGACTGGGATCAGTTCCAGGCATTTATGGATTGTGCCCTGCAACGGTTTCCGGCCATGGAGACTGCCCAGATTCGCCATCTATCCGTCGTCCCCGAGAGTTTTACACCCGACACGGTTTTCATGGTTGGCGAAGCGCCAGGGGTTAAGAATTTCTTTGTGGGCTGCGGCATGAATTCCGTCGGGATTCAAAGTGCCGGCGGTGTGGGTCGCGCCCTGGCCCATTGGATCGTTGAAGGACGCCCGGAAGAACAATTGTGGCCGATTGATATCAAGCGGTATTTTCCATGGCAGCAAAACGCCCGCTATCTGCATGACCGCATTGTTGAGGCCGTCGGCGTCCTGTATCATCATCACTATCCCAACCGGCAGAGAACCACGGCCCGTCCGGTGATCTGCTCGCCGATTCATGACCGCCTGGCCGCCAACGGCGCCGCTTTTGGCATGACCGCGGGATGGGAACGGGCGGACTGGTTCGCACCCGATGGCGTTGAACCCGTTCATCAGTACAGTTGGGAAAAACCCAACTGGTTTGATTTTCAGCGTGAAGAGCATATGGCCGTACGGGAGGGTATCGGGCTTTATGATTTAACGTCCATGGGCAAATTTCTCGTCCAGGGCCGCGATGCCGAAGCCGTACTGCAAAACCTGTGTGCCAATGATGTGGCCGTACCGGTCGGTAAAGTCGTTTATACGCCGGTGTTAAACGACAAGGGCGGCTTTGAAACCGATATAACGGTGACACGCTTTTCCGAAGACGCTTTTTTTATCGTTACCGCCGGCGCAACCACTATCCGCGATTACGACTATTTCAGCCGCCATATTCCCGATGGCGCCCGGGCCACCATCACCGATGTCACCCATGGGTATGCCATGCTGGCCATCATGGGACCCGGCGCACGAGGCCTGCTGGCGAAGTTAACCGATGCTGATTTATCCAACGAGGCGTTCCCTTATGGCACCGCCCGGGAAATAGATATTGCCTACGCCCGGCCATGGGCTCTGAGAATGTCCTATGTCGGCGAACTGGGTTGGGAGCTTTATATTCCGACCATGTTCACACTTCCCGTGTTTGATGCCATATTCGAAGAAGGAAAATCAGCCGGCTTGCGACTGATCGGGATGCAGGCGGTCAACTCACTGCGACTGGAAACCGGATATCGCCACTGGGAGTCCGATATCACACCGGATGAAACCCCCTATGAAGCCGGTCTGGGTTTTGGAGTTAATCTGGACAAAGGCGAATTTATCGGACGTGACACATTATCGGCCCAAAAGAAAGAAGGCCTGAAACGAAAGCTGGTAATGGTTACCCTGGATGATCCTGAAATCATGCTCTACGGCAGCGAACCCATGTATCGCAATGGGGTCTGGATGGATAACCTGCGATCCGGCGCTTATGGTTTCAAGGTGGGCACTGCCGTCGGCATGGGTTATGTTAAAAATGATGTGCCCGTTACCGATGAATGGATCCTGGACGGAAAATTCGAGCTTGAAGTCCAGGGTAAAATGGTCCCGGCCAAGGTGCATATCAAATCACCTTATGATCCCGATAATCAGCGGGTGAGGATGTGATCCCCGTTTAAGAAATGGTCCTTGTACAATCTTGACACTATGGGTATTTTTGGGAGTTCTTGTAATCGCCTTAAAACATTGAATATCGAACAAGGAACCGCAGAATGAAGAAGGGGTCACTTCGACATTCGATATTCCTTGTTCGATATTCTGCGGTT
>JAOZUU010000101.1:0-3516 GCA_029938515.1 Desulfobacterales bacterium
TTCTGGTTTTGTCATCAATTCGAAGAAATATACAAGACCATTCATATCCAAACATTGGTGGAAGTTGAAGAGAGTCGAATCACTGATTCTTTAAAAACAGCAATTTTCAGGATAGTCCAAGAGGGTTTAAACAATGTTGCCAAACACAGCCGGGCTGATCGGGTCCTTCTGAGTCTGCGAAATGAAGGTGATTATATGGAATTGAAAATTGAAGATAATGGTATCGGGTTTGAGGTCGAAAATCAGATTATTGATGAAAATAACGATCAGGGACTTGGTCTGGCCAGCATGAAAGAACGTGTGGAACTGTCGGGAGGGACTTTATCCATTCGCTCAGATTTAAACAAAGGTACCACCTTAAAGGCTTTATGGCCCATTGCAACATGATCAATCACTTACCGACAATCCCTTCCTTGATGGCGATCGCAGTCAAAGCGGAAGCACTGTGAAGATCAAGTTTTTTCATAATATTGGCACGATGCTTGTCAACTGTGTTGACGCTGATATAGAGATAGTCTGCAATCTCCTTGCTCTTATATCCTTCGGCAATTAATTTCAAGATTTCGACTTCACGGGGTGTCAGTGTACCCATCAATCTGGCAGGCTGTTCAGATTTTAGCCCCAGTAAATACCCATGAATAATGCCACCGGAAATATCAGGAGACAGGTAGGGTTTTCCAGACATAATATTATTAATAGCCATTTCAAGCTCCTGGCAGGTTGCATCTTTCAAGATGTATCCATCCGCGCCAGCTTCAAGAGCCATTCTTACATGGCCCTCTGTTTTATGGACGGTCAGAGCCAGAATTTTTATTCCGGCACAGCGTCGCTTAATTTCCTTAATAGCGGTAATCCCATCTGTTTTGGGCATCGACAAATCCATTAAAACAAGGTCCGGGGTCGAATACTCTGCACATTCTATGGCTTTCTTGCCATCCTCGGCCTCACCCACAACTTCAAAATCAGGAAGCGATTCAATCAGGGATTTAAGCCCTTCTCTGACGATCGTGTGATCTTCGGCGATTACGATACGTTTTTTTTTACCCATAATATACCCCGATGCCGTTAAAGCCTTTCCTATTAATAATCTAAAATCATAAAAAATCAATAAAAACCCCTTAAACAGAGGTATATACTGGATTCGCATTATATATAAATACCGTCTTGGGAGTATTGAAAAATATAAGATTTGAATAATTTACAAAGAATCTACATGCAATTATTCTAATAATAAACAAATCCTTGTTAATTTTGGAGGGTTTAAGATGATGCTTAAGAAGGAAAGAGAAGTCGTTTACCTGATTGAGAAATATCTTGATACGATCAGAGGGTGGCAAAGGACTGCTTCGGAAGCTGTCCTTTCTTACTTTATGGACGATCTTGAGGGGCTCAAGCTTGTCGTCCTCAGTAAAAATCAATTCCAAACCACCGCCGAAAAGGACCGGCAGCATATCTGGCAGAAGTTATGTGAAGGGGCTTACTTGCCAGCTATTCGCGGGAGCCTTTTCAGCATTACTACGAATGCCAGCAGGATTACCAATTCGGCAACGGTATGCTGTGAAACATTTCTATTTCAGCAACCGAAAATTTCCCAAAAATTAACGACCGAGTTTTCATCAATAACCAAAGGCACCTTTAATCTTTTCCAGCCTGTATATGACAGCATTCTTTACTATTTGAGAGGGATGGACGTGTTCAAGATGACAAGCCGGAATACCGAGGTGTTTTGGAAGCTCAAAACGGAAGTTATTTTGTCAGAAGATGAATTGAAACATCAAATTTATGTTTCCTCTCTCAATCCCTGGCGCAAAACTCAACTAAATATGTGTGCACAGAGCATAACAGATGTATCCAATAGAATCAGTGAAATGGAAGATGAAATCCAGTTGATCATAGCGAAATTAGTATTCTGAAACCCGTAATAAAATTGGATTATATCAAAGGGAAAAAGGGCAAATGGAATTTAATATACTCCGAAAAAAACTGTTCATCGGAAAACAAATTGACGATTTTTTAGATAAAGTCAGCGAATCCGGCCTGCTGTTCAAACAGGGGATGGATGCTTATCTCAAGGCTAATAAAGAATCATTCAAAAGGAAAATTGAAGAGGTCACCGATACGGAACATCAGGGAGACACCCTTCGGCGTTCAGTGGAAGAGCAACTCTATGTCAAGACCCTTATCCCCGAATCCAGAGGGGACGTCCTTGCGCTTTTGGAAAGCATGGATTCCCTGCTTGACAGATTCAAAGGTGTCCTGTGGCAATTTGAAATCGAACAGCCTGAAATTTCGACTGAATTCAATGAAGACTTCAGAGAGTTGGTGTTGTGCGTAGTGGAAACGGTAGAGGCCATTGTACGTTCCACCAGAGCTTTTTTCGTTAATGTCTTTTCGGTCAGCAATCACATCCATAAAGTCTCATACTGGGAAACGCAGTCGGATAAAATTTCAACACGGCTTCAAAGAAACATTTTCATCTGCAATGAACTTCGACTGAGCCAAAAAATGCAACTGCGCGATCTCGTCAGGCATGTGGACAAAATAGCGGACAGGGCCGAGGATGTGGCTGATAAACTGAGCATTTACGTTATCAAGCGCTCACTGTAAGGATAGAACATGTTTGCTTTTTTCATCTCAAGCGGACTGTTTTTGGGGTGGTCGTTGGGTGCAAACGACGCTTCAAACGTATTCGGCACTGCTGTTGGTGCCAGAATGATCCGGTTCAAAACCGCCGCCATCTATTGCAGCATTTTTATCATTCTTGGTTCGGTGATCAGCGGGGCCGGAGCTGCTCATACCCTTGGAAAACTCGGTGCGGTAAATACGATTGCGGGCGCTTTCATAGTGGCGTTTGCTGCCGGTATCAGTGTATATTTGATGACCAAGGCCCGTTATCCGGTTTCCACGTCCCAGGCAATTGTAGGGTCCATCATCGGCTGGAACCTATTCAGCGGTTCTCTTACTGACTATCACTCTCTGGCTAAAATTATTGGAACATGGGTCGTTTGCCCTGTCATTTCCGCGATAATTGCCATAGGCCTTTATAAACTTGTTGTTTTTAGTATCCGAGCTTTAAAACCGCATATGCTTACCCTTGATGCGTTGACTCGATTCGGGCTGCTGCTTGTGGGTGCTTTCGGTTCCTACAGTTTAGGCGCCAATAACATTGCAAACGTTATGGGGGTCTTTATCCCCGTCTCCCCATTTTCTGACATCTCCTTCTTTGGATGGATTAAATTATCATCGGAGCAACAATTATTTTTCATCGGAAGCGTTGCCATTGCCGTTGGTGTCTTAACTTATTCTAAAAGAGTGATGGAGACCGTTGGTGAGGGTATTGTAAGCCTTTCGCCTGTGGCCGCTTTTGCCGTGGTATCCGCTCACTCCATTGTTTTATTTCTCTTTGCGTCACAAGGTCTGGAAAGCTTTCTTTCCAATCACGGACTTCCGACCATTCCCCTGGTACCGGTCTCAAGCTCTCAGGCGATCGTGGGAGCTGTTATCGGGGTTGGATTA
>JAOZUU010000101.1:3616-8387 GCA_029938515.1 Desulfobacterales bacterium
TCACGAAGACCGGAATTTTATTTTTGCATCCGCAGAAATTAATGAAGTAAAAATAACTGCCAGCGGAATTTACGCTGTACCCGTCGGCAATGATTGGATTACTGAAAAACAAAAAAGCGATCTTAAAAAACTTGAGGGACGAACTTTTCGTCATAAATGGCTGTTGCACGACGCCCTTGTTGAAATATCCCCGTATTGGCAATATATGGGAAACGATAAAAGACACAACGAGGAGATAAGGCACAAGCTGTCGCACATATACGAATTATTTCGATTTAAAAAACATTGGTAATGTCCCTAATTAGTTGACACATACGCATAGGATAAAAGTGTTTTTATTGTCCATTGATGCTCTGTTATCCCTGCGCAAATTTGGAGCTGTCGGAAGATAAGGAAACGCCGTGGTCCGCTAAACGTATGACCATTAATGTGAGAGAGGGGGACTGATAGGCTTCCTCTACTCGATACTATGAATTTTTTTTTGCAAGTTGCTGTAAGACGTCACTATAGTAGTTAATCAGTGATGAAAGCGGCGGAACGCCTTTATAAACCAATTTAGAATCGAAGCCCTCCTTCGCAGTAAGGCCTGTAAACTCTCTGACAAGATTCATCTCTTTTTTTGATACGCTTCTTGTCCATCCAGGAAAATTAAGGACACCAATTTTTGTATATTTTTTTCTTTTTTTAGGCAATCCGAACAATGATGATTTTGTTTCTATCCTAAAAATATCAATTGAATTTCCATGGGGATGATTCAGATTAAAACCAAAGCCACCTAATATTTTATTTAACTCTTTATAGGTTACTAAGTAAGATCTTATGTCGATCGGCTGCGTATTTTCCTGAAGATACCGTGCAAGAAAATGAACCTCTCCGTTTTCAAATTTTGTGTAGGGTTTAAAAGCACTGCGATCTCGAATTGTATTAGATGCGATTATCAGCGTTATTATCTCAAGTTCTTTTTGAGTGGCTGTTGGTTCACGATTTAGTTTTGCTAAATAATATACTGCAGTCAAAAGTGCTGTTCTTTTATTACAGTTATGAAATGGATGGTTTTTAATTAGTCCATAAAAAAGTGTTGCACACTTTTCAAGGTCACGATTCGACTCTATTTTTCCTGTATGTCCGGACATTTGACTATCGACAATAGTCGACAATGATTTTTTATCTCTGGGACCAATACTCCCGACACCTTCTTCACATTCACTGTTTTCTAAAAAATAGTCGATTATAGAAAAATATGCATCAAGTACATCAACGATTGAAATCAGGCAACTTTTAAATTGATCACTTTCTTCTGAAAGTTCATCGGTCAACCTTTTATGTTCTTCCGATAACTCGTTATTTAAGAATTCCATATGCGCTAGTACACGTTTCCTTAATGAATTCTTTTATTCTTTATCAGAAACGGCCCTTTTGATATTATCGATCAGTTCATCAAAGCTGAATGGTTTTGACACATAGGCAAATGCTCCGTATTTAGCTCCATCAAGCGTTGCTTGTTCGGACACATGACCGGAAAGAATGATGACTTCCATTTTTGAATACATTTTTTTAAATATTTTTAGAACTTCCAAGCCGTCCATATCTTCCATCTTCAAATCCAAAAGAGCGACATCAAAATCCATTTTGCGAAGCGCCTGAATGGCTTCGACGCCACTGAAGGCAGCTGTAACATCAATGTTTCTTCTCTCCAACCTTTTGGAAAGAGTCTTGACGTAACTTTTTTCATCATCAACAAGTAGAAGTTCAATCTTTTTTTGAAAAACGGACTCACTCCCTGGCGTTATTGACCTCGCACCCTTAGTCGTCAATATCGGCTGGTTTTCGGCTTTTTCGATCAACTGATTTTTAAGCGGTAACCGGATCTCGAAGCGTGTCCCTTTGCCGACGATACTGTGCACATCAATTTCACCACCCATTTTTTTAATTATTCCGAAACAGATGGATAAACCCAATCCGCTTCCCTTGCCCACAGGTTTGGTGGTAAAAAACGGGTCAAATATTCTGTCGAGGTTGGCTTCCGGAATGCCAGGTCCGTTATCTTCGACAACAATCAAAATATAATCGGTTTCCATTTGACTGGTGAAATCGATTGTGCCACCCTCTTTTTCCAAGGCATGCAGCGCATTATTTATGAGATTCAGAAAAACCTGTTGAAGCTCCGTCTGAGAAGCGTGAATGCCAGGCAGATTTTCACCAAGATGTGTTTTTATTGAAACTTTGGTGTATGCTGCCATATCAGTAATTGCGACGACCTCCTCAATGAGGTCATTTATTTGGACTTTCTCAATAGTCGGGCTTGTTTTTCTGGCAAAACTCAATAGCTTATGGGTGATCTCCTTACAACGATGTCCCTGGGTGTAAATCTTTCTCAGTGAACTCTTGAATTCTTCCACGTTTTTTGACTGACTTAGCTCCTCTTCCTCAAGCAAATCTTCTATCCATCCAGCTTCCTGAACCATAATGGCAACAGGGTTGTTTATCTCGTGGGCGATACCCGCAGCCAGCTCACCTACAGATGCCAATTTACCGGTTTCGATTACCTGCCGATTGAGCATCTCTTTATCCCGATCGGCTTCTGTGATTCGGTTGAACACTTTATGGAATAATATAGTATTCATCACTGCAATGATCAGAGCCCCTAAGAAAATAACTATTCCCGCAGTAATTTGAGCGCGTGTTAATTCAGCAAAGGCTTCCGATTTATCCTGCTGGTATACAAGTATCCAATCTTCGTTTTTTAGAAGGGCTGCCACATATATTATTCCTCCCTGTTTTGAATCATCATTAAGCGTGCCAATATATGTTCCGTATTTTGATTTTTTGCCCGCTTTTAAAAAATCTTGATAAGACTTCTTGCTTGGCAGCATATCATAATGAGGTTTTGTCTGAAATTCACCTTGCCTGTTCAGAATAAAAGCAAATCCGGTTTTTCCGATACGAAGGTTTTCCGCAAGGGAGTTGAAGGCGTCAAAATTAATAGTGGCTTTTAGCAACATATTTTCATTCTGGGAGGTGTGTTTCACTGTTATGATAAAATGCGGGCTTGAACGAAGGCCGAGGAAAACATCGCTGATAAAATACTGATTTTTAATTGCCTTTTGGAACCATTCAGCGCCCGAATATTGAGCTTTTTCCAACTTGAACCGTCCGGCATAAAATCTCTGTATTCCTTCTTCGTCGACGAATCCTATATCTTCAAATACACCGCCGTAAATATGTTGAAGATGGATCAATCTCTCCTGTGCGAAGGATTCATCTGTAAGATTTTCATAGCCGCAGGAAACCAATAGAAACTGAAGGTTATTTACTCTTTCATTCAAGAAACTATCGATATCTTCAGCTTGCTTATTAACCACTTCAATCAAATGGGCGTATAGTTTCTCCTGTTTGGAAACGCTGAACTGCTCTAGAACAAGGCCACTGACCAGGAGCATTGGTGTAAATGATACTAAGGCAACAATAAAAACGATATTGGGCAGGAACGATCTGCCGAAAAATTTGTATGAACGTTCACTCATGAAAGGATGAGTCTCGCGGCCGTTTAACGCCATAATGCCGTCCCACTAATAATTTAACTCACAAAAAAAAGGTTGGTATAGTATGATGCCCCTATAGCTCCAAATATCTATAAGAAGGGTCCATAAATCCGTATCAAAAGGGGAGAGATCATAACAAAATGCTACGGTTCGTATTTTAACAAGAGATCCTTACGCTCGGCATCCATTATCTTTTCTTCATGCTCACGCTTTTTGTTGGCAGCATCATTTATTTTGCTGACAAGCTCTTCGACATCACAGGGTTTCGTTAAAAAATCGTAAGCCCCTAGTTTCATACCTTCAATACCCGATTGTATTGTGGCATGCCCTGTCAGCATAATGACTTCTATCAGGGGAAGCTCCTGTTTGATTCTTTTCAACGTTTCAAGCCCGTCCATGCCCGGCATCTTGACATCCAGGACGATGACATCAAGGTCTTGATGCGTTTTTAGTGCCTCCAGGCTTTCTTCCCCGCTCAAAGCGATAAGGGTCTCGATGTTCCTTTTTTCCAGCCGCTTGGCCATGGTCTCCACAAAAGTGACTTCATCGTCCACCAACATAACGAATGGTGCTGTCATAATTATCCCTCCCTGTTACCGATCTCAATCGTTCATATCGATTACTCTTTAAAATATCTGAAAAACCACGAGTTTAAAAGCAGAGTTCAAGTGTAATAGAATGGGCCGTATTTTGCCAATGTTTCTCTTTTAAAGGCATCTTTTATCTTTTCTTGATGCTCCCGTTTTTTCCGGGCGGCATCCGCCACTTTATTACAGAGTTCTTTAATGTCACAAGGTTTAATCAGAAAATCAAATGCCCCCAGTTTCATTCCCTCAATGGCCGTTTCGATTGTGGCATTTCCGGTCAGCATGATAACCTCTATCAGGGGAAATATCTTTTTAATTTCCTTGAGCGTCTCCAGGCCATCCATACCCGGCATCACGATATCCAGGACAATGACCTCGAGGTTTTCATTCTTTTTCAGTTTTTCGAGGCATTCTTCCCCGCTGAAAGCCAAAAGGATTTCAATGTTTCTTTTCTCCAGCCGTTTGGCCATGGTTTCCACAAAAAGAACTTCATCATCAACCAGCATAATGAATGGCGCTTTCATGGCGATCTCTCCTTATTTCATTATTTCCGTTGCCCTCTCAAATGTCAAGATGGGCAATGGCTAAGCCCACTATTCAAGTAATTGCCTTTTTTATCACAGCCTGATCATAAGCTTCCAG
>JAOZUU010000102.1:0-2250 GCA_029938515.1 Desulfobacterales bacterium
TGAAGCCGCATATGGTTTATATCTACTCGTATCTGAAGCAATATTTCGATGTCAACGTGATCGATCTCGAGAACGAGTTTTCAAGAATAGAAACCAAGGACGAGCTGACCGCATTCAAACAGAAAGCGCTGAAGCGCATTCGCGGCATGGAGGCCGACTTTGTGGCCATATCGTGCTGGTCGAGCCTCAACTATCTGTCCACCCGCTATTTTGCTGAAAAGATCAAGGCGAACCGGCCGGACACCCAAATTATCGTCGGCGGGTATCATCCCACCTTCAGGCCCCAGGACTTTCAATACCCCAACAGCCCCTTCGATCATGTGGTCACGGGAGAAATTCAGAACATCTTCAAGGCCATCCACCCGGAATGGTTCCAAGACATTCACACCTATGGAATAACGCCCGATTTCCGCTCATATCCTTACTTTGACAACCAGAAGACAATCGGTATCTTCCTGGGATCCGGCTGCCCGTTCAATTGCCGTTACTGCATGGAGTATAAAAGACAGTGGAGCAGCCTGCCCGTCGATGAGGCCGTGGCGTTAATCCACGAACTGACGGAAGAAATTTCACCGACCTACATTGCCATTTTTGACGCCTGCTTCGGTTTGAATAAAAAATGGCGCAAGGCCTTTTTATCCGCCCTGGCCCGGGCTGAACCGGACTGCTATTTCTGGCTGGAAACCCGGGTTGATGTGATCGATGAGGAAGATCTGGAACTGATGTCCGGGCTGAATGTTAAAATAGATTTCGGGATTGAGTCTTTTTCAAAAACCATGCTCAGGATTATGAACAAAACAACCGACCCGGATGCCTTTCTGAAGAAGTTTATAAACATTTCGGCAATCTGTAACCGGCTTAAGATACTCCATGATGTTTACTTGATTTTTGATCACCCCGGTGAAACCAAAGAGACGTATGCAGAGTTCAGGCATTTCTTCCATGATTTCGTCAGACCGCAACTGGAAGGCGGATATCTCCGGATGAAATACCAGCGTTTTTCATTCTACCCGGGAAACTATATTTTTAACCACGTGGAAGACTTTGAAAGACAATACGGGTTTAAAGCCAATTGCCCCCAGTGGTGGAAACAGGAGGGCAACCATTATCTGAATTCCAGGGACACCACGCCCTCGATTGATGAAAACGGGAAACCATTCCATGTGCCCTTGAAGAAAACGTCTGAAATGGTAAAAGCATTCAACCGGAAGTCAAAGGAAAGACCCCTCTGGGAAACGCTGCACGCTTTTGACCTGTAAATAGAAACAAGGTGTATGGCGTTAAATTTTAAGGCTTCCTAAAAAGTTTGGAACCCCGCCAAAGCGTCATTCCAGTCCCGTATCGAGCACGGGATTAACTGCTGCCGGAATCCAGTTGGCTGCCGGAGTGCCTTAGGCAAAGTTATTTGATACTTTTTTTGTGTTTTTATCAGTTCCATATTCAAGGGTTTCATCGTCTAGCTGTGCCGGGTTTCGTTTATACTTTCGTTCGTTACCCCCGATCGACCCGGTATCAATCTAATTTCCAATCCACAATCAACCGCTTTCGCATATTTGAGGAGCGTTGCAATTGATGGGGAATGCTTTTTCCTGCCGCCTCCGGATTCCAGTCGCGCAATCGCAGGGGTTTTGGTTCCCATGCGCTCGGCAACTTCCGCTTGAGTGAGTCCGGCATTGTGTCGGGCTTTGATCAGTTCGTCAAAAAAAATAAATTCAGGTGCCAGAGCATCGTATTCTTTTTTAAAAGTCGGATCCTGCATCCATTCATTGATCATTTCATTATGCGTTTTCATTGCGAACCTCTTTTAATCTTTGGTGTGCAATTCCCAACTCTTTTTTTGGGATCTTTTGGGATTTCTTGACAAATGCGTTTAAAATAATAATTTCGTTGCCGACAATAGTACAGAAAAAAGCACGCCCAATTCCTTCTTTACCCCTGACTCGAATTTCAAATAAACCTTTACCCAATGAACGGGTGAATGGCATCCCCAGATTTGGACCGTAGAGCATTATTCGCTCGGTCAATCTTGCATAAAAGGCCCTAATTCCAACCGGCCAATTATCAATAGCTTTACGGACATTCTCGCTATAATAAGTAATATGCCATTTCATAAGCAATTATGAACATAAATGTTAATAATGTCAAGGGCTATAGGGATTATTTACATCCGATTTATTCTATTAAAAATAATATTGAGCTACCCCCGATTACTGAGAGGTTACCGTAAAAACCCGTCTGTGTATGTCTGTG
>JAOZUU010000102.1:2350-8279 GCA_029938515.1 Desulfobacterales bacterium
AGCTACCCCCGATTACTGAGAGGTTACCGTAAAAACCCGTCTGTGTATGTCTGTGTGTGCCTGCCGGGCGAAGCTTTATGCGAAGACTGGTCCGTGGCAATATTTTTTTTATTTTACCTCTGGGATCTCCACGAACTCGGCGATTCAATTACGAAGAAACGGAAAAAACCAGCTCATCCCCATCCGCCTCCGCCCGGATCGCATCCCCGGCCTTGATGTTCCCTTTCAGAATGTCCATGGAGAGCGGGTTTTCCACATAGCGCTGGATGGCGCGTTTCAGGGGTCGGGCGCCGTAAACCGGGTCGTACCCTTTTTCGGCCAGAAACGCCCGGGCGCCATCTTGAAGCGTCAGTTCGATATCCTGATCGGCCAGGCGCGCGGCCAGGTGCCGCATCTGGATATCCACGATGGCACCGATCTGATCCGGTGACAGGTTGTGAAAAATGATGATTTCGTCGATCCGGTTTAAAAACTCGGGTTTGAACTGGGCCCGCAGCAACGCGTTGACCCTCTTCTCCATCTCCCCCCGCCGGATATCATCCAGCTCCATGGTCCCCATCTCCTGAATCATGTGGCTGCCCACGTTGGAGGTCATGATGATGATGGTGTTCTTGAAATCGACGGTGCGGCCGTGCCCGTCGGTCATGCGGCCGTCGTCCAGAATCTGGAGCAGCACGTTGAAGACCTCGGGATGCGCCTTTTCGATCTCATCAAAGAGCACCACCGCATAGGGCCGGCGGCGGACCGCTTCGGTGAGGTAGCCCCCCTCGTCGTACCCCACGTAGCCGGGCGGGGCACCGATCAGGCGGGAAACGGAATGTTTTTCCATGAATTCGGACATGTCGATCCGTACCATGGCCTGCTCATCGTCGAAGATAAACGCGGCCAGCGCTTTGGCCAGCTCGGTTTTACCCACACCGGTGGGGCCCATGAAAATGAACGAGCCGATGGGCCGGTCGGGATCCTGGAGACCGCTCCGGGCCCGCCGCACGGCGTTGGCAACGGCTTCAATGGCCTCGCCCTGACCGATCACCCGCTCGCCCAGGTGTGTTTCCATGCGCACCAGTTTTTCCCGTTCGCCCTCGAGCATTTTACGCACCGGAATCCCCGTCCAGCGGGAAATCACCTCGGCAATATCCTCATCGTCCACCTCTTCTTTCAGCATTTTCCGTTCGGCCTGCAGAGTTTCCAGTTTTTGGTTCGCCTCGGACAGGGCTTTGTCCAGTTCCGCCAACTGGCCGTACCTGATTTCCGCCACCCGGGTCAGGTCCCCTTCCCTTTCGGCCTGCTGGGCTTCGATCCCGAGCTGCTCCTGGCGTTCTTTAATTTCGCGAATGGCCTGAATGCTCTCTTTTTCGTTTTGCCAGTGGGCTTTCATCTCCCGGATCTGTTCGTTCATGCCGGCCAGTTCGGCTTCAAGTTTTTCCAGGCGTTCCCTGGCGGCCGGGTCGGTCTCTTTTTTCAGGGCCTGGCGCTCGATTTCCACCTGGGTCATCCTGCGCTGAATCTCATCGATCTCGGTCGGCATGCTGTCGATCTCGATGCGCAGCTTGGAGGCGCACTCATCAATCAGATCGATGGCCTTGTCCGGCAAAAACCGGTCCGTAATGTACCGGTGGGACAATGTCGCCGCCGCTACGATGGCCGAATCCTGGATGCGAACACCATGGTGGACTTCGTATTTTTCCTTTATCCCCCTCAGAATGGAGATGGTATCTTCCACCGACGGTTCGGCCACGAAAACCGGCTGGAACCGCCGTTCCAGGGCGGCGTCCTTTTCGATGTATTTACGATATTCGTTCAACGTGGTGGCACCCACGCACCGCAGAGTTCCCCGGGCCAGGGCCGGCTTAAGCATGTTGGACGCGTCCATGGCCCCTTCGGCGGCACCGGCCCCCACCAGGGTATGCAGTTCGTCGATAAACAGGATCACCTCACCCTCGGCCTTTTCCACCTCCTTTAACACCGCCTTGAGCCGATCTTCGAATTCACCCCGGTATTTGGCCCCGGCGATCAGCGCACCCATGTCCAGGGCCGCCACGCGCCGGTTTTTCAAGGTTTCGGAAACGTCGCCGGCGGTGATCCGCTGGGCCAGCCCTTCGACGATGGCGGTCTTGCCGACGCCGGGTTCGCCGATCAGGACGGGATTGTTCTTGGTCCGGCGGGAGAGCACCTGGACGATACGCCGGATCTCCTCGTCGCGGCCGATGACCGGGTCGAGTTTTCCCCGCCGGGCCAGGTCGGTTAAATCCCGGCTGAACCGGTCCAGGGCCTGATATTTTTCCTCGGGATTGGGATCGGTCACCCGCTGACTGCCCCGGATATCCATCAGGACCTTCAGGATGGCATCCCGGGAAATAGTATGCCGGTTAAAAATCCCGGCCACCGCTCCGGTTTGATCATCGGCCAGTGCCAGCAAAATATGTTCGATGCTCACGTATTCATCTTTCATCCGGGCCGCCTCTTCAAATGCCGCTTCCAAAACGGCCTGGGTGGCCGGAGAAAAATAGACCTCTGAAACGCCGCTGACCCGGGGCAATTTTTCCAGGACGGCCGCAGCATCCTGAATCACGCCATCGGGCGAAACGCCGAGCTTGTGAAACATCGATCGGGCCACATTTTCTTTCTCGGCCAACATGGACGACAGCAGATGAATCGGTTCCAGCTGCTGGTGATTATGCCGGGAGGCCAGCGCCTGGGCATTCTGAATCAACTCCTGGGACTTAATGGTAAATTTATCAAATCGCATGTTTGCCTCCTGATATCGAATATTTTCTTTACGACTCTGTACGTTCTCGATAAGTGATGGTCGTTTATTGTAGGAGTCGCCCTATTCGCGAGCAAGCTCGCTCCTACATGGATTTTCGTACCGCCGATTGCCGAAGAGTTGCACGACTCTACAGCTGGCAACAATCTAATCACATTTTATTATATGTCAATTGCATGTTCATTATTATATCTGTATTATTAGATTAGTAATGAGTCAATCTGGGATGCATACAGGTGAGTTGAAAACTGTGGGCAATTTTGAATGAAACGTGAAAAAAATATCTGTGATGGGTTTACCGGCCGACAATCAGGTTTGCAGATAAAACCCCAAAGTCGGATCACTCCCAGGCCCGATAAAGCGCGCGCCGATGAATTTGCCATTTATCCGGGCGACTTCAGACAGTAAATTGATTTTCG
Source organism: Desulfobacterales bacterium (assembly GCA_029938515.1). GTDB lineage: Bacteria > Desulfobacterota > Desulfobacteria > Desulfobacterales > QNYZ01 > QNYZ01. The sequence goes on from JAOZUU010000102.1 coordinate 5,537, forward strand.
ATTTGGCCTTATTGTCCAGCCTGAAAGCGATTTTGAGCCTGTCTCCGACGGCGATATCAGTGGGAGAAGGATGTTCAAACCCGATTCCGTTCAGGGAAAGGTCCTTAATCTGGATGGTATCCCGTTTGTGGGACTTGATATGCTCGCATTGACCCGTCAGGATCACTTCTTTCCGGTAAAGCGTTCGGATTTCGACGATGAACTCGAAGGTATGGTTACATTTACACCTCGCCTTGGTCTTTTTACGGGCAATATCGGTTTCGAAGGCATTCACCTCCTTCGAAAAGCCGCAGACCGGGCAGATAATCACCGTCATGCCATCTTTATCGGCATAAAAGGTCAATGGTTCTTGCACTTCTGGGGATTTATCCATAATTACTCCGCAATTTAAAATTGGATAACACAATCATCAGGTTAAAGTCAAATAGGCCCGGTCCGAGAGACAGGAACCGTCAAGGCCCGACTGAATCCGGTCAAGCCCCCCTGAATCCTCCCTTAATAAAGGGGGCCTTGATATCCCCCCTCCCTTTTGAAGGGGAAGGTCGGGGGAATTTTATTCGGTCCGGCGGGATTCGGGCAGCACTTCATTCATACTTCCCGTCCGGTAGCCCTTCAAATCCATGGTCACGTATCGATACCCCACGGATTCCAAATGGCGGACGACCCGGTTACAAAGGTTATTTTCAAATAAAAACCGCACTTCCTTTTCTCCCAGTTCCAGCCGGGCCATGGTATCGTGATGTCGAACCCGAAATACCCGCATCCCCAGCCGCCTCAGAAAATTCTCGGCGTTTTCGATCTGCTCCAGGACCGGACGGGTGATTTTGGTATCATAGGGGATGCGGCTGGCCAGGCACGCCGCGGATGGCTGGTCCCATGTAGCCAGGTCAAGTGATTTCGAAAGGGTCCGGATTTCTGATTTGCCAAGGCCCGCTTCCACCAGAGGGCTGCGAATGCCAAGTTCATGAATGGCCTTTCGGCCGGGCCGGAAATCCTCGGCATCATCGGTATTGCTGCCGTCAAACACCCAGTCGAACCCTTTGGTTTTGGCGATCTGTTTTATTTTTAAAAATCGCTCCTTCTTGCATAAATAACACCGTTCAGGCGGATTATCGGCAAAACCGCTGATGGTCAAATCCTCTGATTGGATGACGAGATGCCTGGCGCCCAGTTGCCGGGCCAGATCCCTGGCCCGGGTGAGTTCATGTCGCGGCAGGATCTCCGAATCAGCCGTGACTGCCAGTACCCGATCTTTCACCAATGCCTGATTTTTCACCAATACTTTATTTTTCAATTGATCCACACAGACGGCCAATAAAAAAGTACTGTCCACACCTCCGGAAAAAGCCACCACGGCGCTTTTGGATTTAGCAATGATGCGTTTGAGATGATTGTATTTTTCTTTGGTGGAGATCGATTGCATGATTAGTTGCCGACATATTTTGTAAAGAGACTGCGTGCCGCGGTTTCATCAGAGGTCCCCTTGATGATTGTCCGGGCATCGGGAAAAATGATCAGCTCGTATTGATCCACTTTAAATGTCAGGAAGAATCCATTGTCGGCCACTTCCCCCAGGGTTGACAGCCGTGCTTTCAATTGTTTCAGGTCGAGCTGATCTTTTCGGGAAGTGGAAATCTGAACGGCATTTCTTCCACAAAGAGAGAAAGCTTCAGTGGCCAGTTCTCCTTCTAAAAAATCGAACCGCTTCCCCACGCAGGCCGGACAATCCGGGTGCGGCTTGACCTGAAAGCGGTTATACTCGTTTTCCCAAAGATCGATGTGAATCAGATTTCCACCGGTGGGATGATGTCCCACCATGATTTTGAGGGCTTCCGTTGTCTGAATCGAGGCGATCACCGCCGGCGTTCCCCCCAGGACGCCCTCGGTCTCACAGGTGGGCATGGATCCGGGCGACGGCGCGTCGGACAGGCAGCGCAAACAGGCCGATTGGCCGGGAATGATATCCATGGTCATGCCGGTGGCTCCGATCACCCCCCCGTAGATCCAGGGGATCTGGTGCTTGACACAGGCGTCATTTACCAGATAGCGGGTTTCCATATTATCGGTGGCGTCCAGCACCAGATCGACTCCGGTAAGCATCGTTTCGATATTCCGGGGGTTGACATCATCAATGATCGCTTCGATTCGGACACCCGAATTAATCTGTTTGAGTTTCTCCATTGTGGCTACCGCCTTGGGCAGGCGCTTCTCGGCATCCGTTTCATCGAACAATACTTGTCGCTGCAGATTGCTAAGTTCGACAAAATCGCGATCAACAATCTTGACGGTCCCGACGCCGGCCCGCACCAGAAGATTGGCCATGTTCGATCCCAGCGCGCCGCAGCCGACAATCAGCACGGTGGACTTGGAAATACGGTTCTGGCCTTCTTCACCAATGCCGCTGAAATGGACCTGTCTTGAATATCGTTCCAGATCTTGAATCATCCGTTCACCGACTTTTTTATCAAGTTTCAATAAATTGAGATGAATATGATGAAAAGATACTGGATGCTGGTCTCTGGATGCTGGTCGAAGATCCCGTCTTCAGCGGGGATGAAAAAAGGAATGGGTTTTCATGTTTATCCAGCATCGAGCATCCAGCAACCAGCATCTCTACGCTACAAGCTATACAGACTTTCTACCACCATAGAACTGGTCGGTTTGAAGCATTGGCTTCGCTATCTATTTATTTCGTAAACCGTGGCTTACGTTTCCCCAGAAAGGCGGAAATCCCTTCCCGGGC
>JAOZUU010000103.1 GCA_029938515.1 Desulfobacterales bacterium
CCGATGCCATTTAAAGCGAGGTATCTGTACTGAAAAGAGACCGGCGCTTAAAGATGTCGGGCAGGGTGTTTCTGCGGCATGCCATATGAAGGAACAAGGGACGCATACGATAAAATCATGACTACGGACAACAACCTGCTTTCAGTCAATAATGTGGTCAAGCACTTCGATATCTCGGGTGGTTTTCTGGATCAGCTCAGGTTTGAAAAGGGCCGCATAAGGATAAAAAAAACCACGGTTAAAGCCATAAATGATGTCTCGTTCTTTATCAAAAAAAGTGAGGTTCTGGGGATTGTCGGCGAAAGCGGGTGTGGAAAATCAACCATTGCCAGGGTCATTATGGGCCTCTATCCGCCAAATTCCGGGGAGATATACTACGACGGCCACAGAATTGATAATTTGACCCATGAACAGATGCTGCCCTTCAGAAAAAAGATGCAGATGATTTTTCAAGACCCCTATGCCTCCTTAAATCCCAGAAAGACCGTCCGGCAGACCCTTGAAGAACCGTTACGATTTCACCACCCGGAGTCTTCCAATAAGGAGATCAAGAATAAAATCGAGCAGGTAATGGAACAGGTGGGGGTCGATCCCGCATGGATCAAACGATATCCGCATGAATTCTCCGGGGGTCAGCGCCAGAGAATCAGCATTGCCAGGGGATTAATCCTTGATCCTGAATTTATCGTAGCGGATGAGCCGGTATCCGCCCTGGATGTTTCCATCCAGGCACAGATTCTCAACCTTTTAATGAAAGCGGGAAGAGAGAGAAACCTGACCTATCTGTTTATTACCCATGATCTATCCGTTGTGCGTCACATCAGCACCCGGGTGGCCGTCATGTATCTTGGGACATTGTGTGAGCTGGCAACGGCTGAAGTTCTGTTTGCCAATCCCCGCCATCCATACACAAAATCGCTTTTGAGTGCAATCCCCGTTGTCGGCGAAAAACAGGCCAAGCATATCAAGTTAAAAGGGGAGGTGCCCACGCCGGTTGAGCTGCCCACGGGATGTGTATTCCATGGCCGGTGCGTCTATGCGGATGAAAGATGCCGCACCGAGATTCCCGCATTACAAACATTGGACAGTGGAACAAGTGTCGCATGTCATGCAGTAGCGGAAAATAGAACAACATAACTTATGAATTGTCATCCAGCCCCGAAAGCTCACGAATACTGCGGGCCATGGCCGATACGTCTTCATCGCCGAAGCCCCGACCGATCAGGCCGGATTCGATCTGTTCCACCTGGGCCGATACGGGCAGGGTAACCCCCAGCTCGCGGGCGGCTTCCAAGGCGATTTTCAGGTCCTTGGCGTGGAGGCGTACCCGAAAGCCGAGGGGGTAATCATTTTTAACCATGAATGAAGCGCGGTTATCCAGCACCCAGGACCCGGCCGCACCGCCGGCGATGGCGGCCACGACTTTTTCCATATCCAATCCCGCTTTCATCCCCAGCGTCATTCCCTCAGCCACACCGAGATACGTGGCGGCGATCACCACCTGGTTGATGGCCTTGGTAATCTGGCCGGACCCGATGGGCCCCACATGGGTGATCGTCTTTCCCATGGCCTCAAGAACCGGCCGGACCTTCTCGACATCATCCGGGTCTCCCCCGATCATGATGGCCAGGGTACCTTTTTGGGCCCCTTCGGAACCACCCGAGACCGGGGCATCGATCATTCGAATCCCTTTTTTGGCCAGCGTATCAGCCATTTCACGGGTCGCCGATGGGCTGATGGTGGACATGTCCACCACAACGGTTCCCTCTTTCGCCCCTTCAATCACCCCATTGTCACCCAGAAGGATCGCCCTGACATCCGGGGTATCACTCACACAGGTAATCACGACATCGGCCCCGTCAGCCGCCTCGGCCGGAGAGGCCGCCCGAGCCGCCCCTGCTTCGGCCACCGGTTTTTCCTTATCACGATGCCGGTTGTGAACGACCACATCGTATCCGGCGTTAAGAATATTCAACGCCATGGGGGCTCCCATGGTGCCCATTCCGATAAAAGCGATTTTCATGATGGATTTCCTTCCAGTTAAAAAAACAGCGTATTACCATGATTCAGTTGAACCAGTCGATCACTCAGTCCTGCCTTTTCCATCTCTTTTTTAATTGCAATCGGTGGCAGGTATACCGGTTCGTCTCCCAGCCGAAACGTCCCCCAGTGGATAATCGCCAGTTGCCTGGCTCCCAGGGCCTTGAACGCCTGGACGGTCTCCCGGGGATTGATGTGGCTGGATTCCATGAACCATTGCGGTTCATAGGCGCCGAGATTAAAAACGGCCAGATCGATGGGAAAATCCCGGCCCAGTTCGGCGTACCTTTCATGATAGGCGGTATCACCGGAGATGAAAATATTGACACCCCCGGATGTTTTAATCAAGTACGCTCCCCACAATGATCGATTGGGACCGATCAATGGATTTCGCAAGGTCCAATGCTTGCAGGGAAGCAGAATGATTTCACGCTCACCTTCCCGGTACGATTCGAACCAATCGAGTCGATCTTGATCCAGCATTCCCAAATTTTTAAAGATGCTGGTATATCCAAGGGGGGTAATCACATGGGTATTTGGATCCAGACTTCCAAGGGACGGTTTGTCCAGATGATCGTAATGACCGTGGGTAATCAGCACATGGTTCGGTGACGGCATCGTTTTGATATCGAAGTTTAAGGGTGAATAATCCTTGATTAAAGGAAACAGACCGTCAAACACCGGATCCACCAGAAGATACGTATTGTTGTCTTTAATCATCACACTGGCATGATTGATGAAGGTGATACTCACACCGGCGTGCCGTGTAACCGGCGACCAGTCAATCTTCACCGGGATCACCCGTTCGTTCTGATAGAGCACCTTATGATTATTTTTCGAAAATAATTTCCATTTTAATATCCGCCAGGGGTTACCATGATCCGAACCCGGGAACGGGCTCTGAAATCGATTGGCGACATGATGTCGTTTTTTTTCGGAAAACTCGCGTAAACTCATCCCTTCGGCGGCATTTGTACCGGAATCAGCGTTTTGACCGGCATTCACTATTTTTGGATTCATGAAAACCGGCATAAATATAACCAAGCCGGCTCCCTTTAGCCATTGGATAAGTTTTGCTATGAAAACACGACGTTGCATGTTGATCATTCCAAAGCGATTTTAAGATCAGTGGAAGGGTCGAAAGGTCCAACGGTCGAAGAGTCCAAAGATTTAAGTGCCCAAAAGTTCAAGAATTTGTAATTATTTAGTTTTTTCCCGCTTGTTCTATGGCGGATCACTCGAACCCTCGAATCCTTGACTCCTTGAACCCTCTGACTCATTTATTTTCCATCTTCTTTAATTTTCTCTCTACAAAATCTTTATGGTTTTGAGCGCCCGCACAAGTCAGTAAATGACCGGCTTCCATTTCCAAGGTCTGCTCAAAACTGGAGTGCAGTCCCTGGTCAATGGCAATTCGGGAAAGTTTCAGGGCAAGGGGTGATTTTTCGGCGATCTTTCTCGCCATGGCCAAGGTTTCTTCCAACAAGTTGTCAGTCGCTACGACCTTGTTGGCCAATCCGATCCGCAGGGCCTCATGCGCATCCACGAATTCTCCGGTAAATACCAGTTCCTTGGCTTTTCCCAGGCCGACAATCTGGGAAAGCAGCTTGGTACCCGCCGTCGTTATGGTCAACCCCACTTCGGTCTCCGGAAATCCGAATTTGGCATCGTCGGCTACAATCCGGATATCGGTGCTCATCGCAAATTCACATCCGCCTCCCAGGGCATACCCCCTCACAGCCGCAATCAGCGGCTTATCCAGACCCATAATCACACGCTGGATATCCTGAAGCCCCTGGGTCTCCTTAATCCAGTCCGAAAAACTTTTTCCGGCCGACGTTTCCTTCAGGTCTTCCCCGGCACAAAAAGACCTTCCGGCGCCGGTTAAAATGACCACAGCGACGCTTTCATCTCGTCTGGCAGCCGCAAGCTGTTCAATGAAATCCCTCAAAAGATCCACGGTGATCGCATTTAACCGTTTGGGCCGGTTCAGTTTAATAATCCCTACGTTTTTATCCCTGGTATAAAGGACTGTCTTTTCTGGCATCATAACCTCCCGATATGGGGATTCGTGTCTTCAATGTTATCGATTTCACTTTGATATTTTCCCCGTCTCCATATTCATTCTCCCTCTCCCCTCGGGGAGAGGGTCGGGGTGAGGGGGTAACATTCCCATCCAAAGACGAAAGAACAACGGACAAAACAGATTCTGTTTCCTGCAAAACTTCGTTATTCCAGAAGCGCAAGACCTTGTATTCTTTCTAAGTTTTTTGGCAAGATGTTTCATTGTTTCACCCCTCACCCTAACCCTCTCCCCTCAATGGGAGAGGGGATGATTTTAACGTCTCGTGAATTCTGTAACTTGTTAAAAAAATGAGGTGCTTTCAAACGGTTTTATAATAGTTCCTTTATGAATTCTATGCCCTTTCCCGGAAAATTTCTCATCCGGTTTAATCCGACCACATATTCTACAATAATGTCCCATACTACATTCCTGATTTGTTCAGGACCATTTTATCTATTTGCAAACCAATTTTTGTAATCATGTACAAGTTGATAATTAATTGAATTTTTATCCAAAACATCAATGTCACAGAGGGGGGAATGATATACTTTTCTACCATATCTGAGCTTGACAACCGCCAATATATATCCCAAAGCCAGGATCTTTTGTGTCCTTTTTAACCTTGACGGAATCTCCGACCTGAAAATTTCTATTTTTATTTTGAGTCATACGGCCTCGTAACCATTCCGTTATTACTCTACCTTTATTCCTTATTAAATTTTTGTATAAAGCTCACCTGCCGCTTTGGAACGTAGCGTAGCGGTCAGGTGTAGCGCCTTGATGGACATTCCTCCCTTTGTGATGATCCTCCATGAATTCTGCGAGCACTTCCATCAGTTCTGACGTCAGTTTAGGAACAACGAAATCGGGACTCGTGCAAATGGAGACAACATCCGGCTTCGGCCACCGGAAAGGACGATTAGGCCCGTAACTGAACCTACCTCGCAATAAGCTCCACGTTTCGTCCTCCAGCCACATAGCAGGCGAGTCGATTGGGTGCTGCACCAACCAATGCACCTGGCACTGGGGCCACATGTACATCGCATGGAACATGAAGTTGGCAATGTTGGTTTGCTGTCGTTGGTCCATCATGTCGTGATGCTCGTCAACATGGAGAATGTGCGATGGTGCGATGCCGTTTGTCTGCCATTTCCTCCTCCATCGCGCAAATGCGTGATTGTGACGCTCAACAATCATCGAAACCGGACGGGCTGCCCAGTTGAGCAGTTGCTCGAAACGTTTAGCGGCGTCTGGTATCAGATTGAAGTAATCGAGGTCAATGTCAAGGATGGAGTACATCTGTCTCCTATTTCTTCATTTGTTTCTCAAGTTTCATTTTTCGTGCCTTAAATTCATTCAACTTCTTTTTTTGCCGTTACATCACTGAGTGTTGCCCCTTTGCGATTCCATTCACCGTATTCTGCCATATTTTATCTCTGTGACCGAACCCCGCAGCCCCTCACGCTCAGCCAGCGACGCCATCACCTGCAAACTGTCCCCCAGAATCATGCGGTTGGTCCAATTGGCGGCGTGCTGGTAAAAATCGGTCGATCTGGCCGCGTCAGGCAACCCATTGAAATCGGCAAACAGATCCATCTGTTTTGGGATACCAGCGGTTTCCTGCGCCTCGGTACGCCGAATCAGATCGTCAATCAAAACCTTGGGATGCACCTTCTCCTGGATATGGAGCGGCGATGCCTGAACCACCAGATCGGACCAGTCCTGTTCGTCCTTGCCGCGCCAGACAAGCTGGGGATCCAGATCGCGGTTGCGGCGCTCGTAGGCCACCGGGATCGTAGTAGTTGCCCGGCCAGAGTCCGGCTTACACCTGGTGTTTTCTCCAATACCTGGTACATGTTGACAATTCGTCGGGCAAACTCAAACGTCCGTTCCAGTATATCACGTTTTTCTCCATCCATAATTCCCAATTCACTATTCAAAATTCTCCATTTTTAAATTCATGGCACGATTGGCACGTTTATGGCGCGATTCATAACATAATGAGCGCCACGCCTGGCCCTTTTGGCCCCATTATGGCCCCTTTTCCTATATTCCCGGCTTGATTACATATCCGGTCTCATTTCCATTCTGTTTTCGGATATTCCACAAATAATCATCAACATGTGCCATGAGCCCCTTCTTTCTGGCGAGCCCTTTAAGCCCTTTCCCCGCTCCGTTTAGTCAACATATAATGTATATCAGCGATGGTGGCTGTGAAAGTGTTTGCATCGAATGTCCGATATGTCTGATAAATGTCCGATTCCCGATCTTCGCAAATATGTCCGAAATGTCGCATAGATGTCCTATTTCTTTCGGAGTGTGTAGTAGGTGCCGCGCTTCTGCCCATTGCGACGAAGTACGCCCTTTTCCACAAGATAGGTCAGATCCCGAGTGGCGGTTCTCGGTTCCACGCCAATTTGTTCCTGGTACTCACCGCTAGTGATGCGACCGGTAGATTTCACATACCTGACAGCTTGCCGTTGTCTATGGGAAAGGCCAAGGCTTGCCATAACCTTATCTGTCAACCAGTCCCTCCAAAGTGTTACAACAAAATAAGGGCCGCGTTGCTCAAAATCGGGCTCGGGAAGCCCCGCTTTTCGGCAATCGGCAATCATATCTGTTGTGCCGGTTCCGGCTTTCTCCACATATTTAACCCGGAACAACGGCTCGGCAATCAATGGGTTTTGTGGTATCGGGCCATGAGGCTTGCGCAATAACTCAGGGGTAAGCCCGGGAGGCAGTTCACCGGGATTCCACACCTCGATGCGATCCGCAAAGACAATGACCTGGACAAACCCGTTGTTTCGGTAATTTCGATGGGCAACCGCATTGACGATGGCCTCGGTGATAACAGGTATGGGGATCTCGAACTCAACGGGAGCCTGTATACTCGTCGCACGCGTCCCCACCCTTCGGTCGATCTTGCCAAGTACAAACTCTACCGCCTGATCGATTACTTCAAGCAGCCTTCCCTCATAGGGTTTCTGGGATGCAATGGGTTTTCGTTTTTCCGTTCCATGGAAATGAAAGCAATGGACCTGTGCATTGTTGAAAAACCGGTGAGGATTTTTTCCGAACAAAAGCATGGCAGCGTTCGTGGGTCGGCCATCTCGCAGCAGGTTGAAATTTTTCAAAACAACTTTCGGAGTACGAGATCCTTTGAGCTTCAGCCGGCCCGCGGCTTCGGCCGTCTCAACAAAATTTTTCACTTCAGTATTATCGATATCCCGGAGCGTTGCCCGATCACACACGCTACCGTCAAACGGTGTGGATATGATCATGCCACGATTCTCAAGACACTCAACGAGACTGGCATAAACTTCGCGGATCAGGCCGGGTGTATCTGAAAAACGGCGCCGGGTGACTTGGCGGCCTGCTCTGCGTACCAATTTGGCCATTTCCGGTTCACGCGCCTTGTCGTCACCACCCTTTACAAAGACCAAGCGTTCGCGATGGGCTTTCGTGGCGTGATCGAATTCCAACTCGGTCGGCGATTTCCCGCCATCGTTTTTCCATCCATACTGGTTGCCAAAAATGGCAAGATAGATGTCGCACTGCGCGACCTCTCCCAGGTAAATATCATCAACTTTGCGGTCTCCGGCAGGAATATCTTCGAATAGAAACACATCAGCTATAAACCGACTCAGGAGTGGATCATGGGTGATGAAATCCTTCACCGCACGTCGCTGCGTAGCAAGTTCCTTTTGAACGCTACTGATAAATATTTTTAGATGAGTGGCGGGCATCCTGGTTAAACCTTTCCGTTTAATGCCTGGTCGATCATTGGAATGGGATTGTATTGTTGCTCCTCGGTTGAAAGCCCTTTGTCTTCATCGAAAGTCATGTCCAGTGGTTGTTGGATAGCTGATCCCTTGCGCTTCCTTGGCTTCGGAACAGGTGTTATGAACGCTGCGCGGCGGCGGTTCTCGATAATCCGCTGCGTTGGTTGGCCTTGATCATCAAGCTCCCAGTGCCATGATGGGTATTCGTAAGGCGAGTTAAGGATAGGATGTTCGAAAAACCGATTATCCATGTTAAATTTTTCTCCTCGTGGTCACCGTTACGGTTTTAGGCGTAGTTTCCGTGGAGTATGGAAATGTGTTACC
>JAOZUU010000104.1 GCA_029938515.1 Desulfobacterales bacterium
TCGCGGAATACTGTAATGACGATAATTTTGATCGGACCCTTTTCTTTATCGATCTGTATAAACCGTTTCCGGATATCTACTGGTTTTTATGGAGTCTGATCCAGCTGAATATATCCAAGATTACCTTCGACTATTATAGCTACGGCAAAGAAAAGTATGAAAATGCCTTGAAAAATCTGACGTTCATCCGGGAAGCCTACGGCGTTGCCGTTTAATACAGACCTCGTAAACGAAACAATCTGTTGATTACACACATAATGATACCAAAATTGGATACAATGCGACCTGAGCGGTGAGTCGTGAGTATTGAGAAAAAAAACTTCTCAATAACTGGCGGTACGAAAATTCATGTAGGATCAAGCTCGCTCCTGCAATAAATGATCGTCACTTATTGAGAACATCCTGATAAATGTGTTAACTTGTTGTTTCTTCTCTCAATCCTAAATACGCACATCTCATAACTCTTTCCTTGGTCAATTCAGCCCAACAAAATATAGCCGGATGCCAAATTATAACGCGAGTGTTAATTTTTGGTTTGACAACCGATTTTTGTTGACAAGGGGCGTTTGCCCGATTATTTTAGTTCTATATGTCTATACATATATACTAATAGACAAGAGAAATGAAAATGGTGGCTTCCCGGATGTGATGAATAAAAAAACCAACCCGGGGGTAAACGGAATAATTTGGTAAAGCTGGAGCGAGAAAATGAAATTCCCGATCGATCTGAATGTATTCAAAACACTGAAATTTTCCACGTCCCAGAGCGAACTCACTGATGAGCAAGCGGTGCAGTTGAAGGCAAATATCGACGTCGTCCGTGACAGCATCATCTTTTTTACCGCTTATGCCAACACCAAGGGCCTGGGTGGGCATACGGGCGGTGCCTATGACATTGTTCCGGAACTTTTAATAATCGACGCTTTCATAAAAGGCAGCGATACGATTTATCCCGTATTTTTTGACGAAGCCGGCCATCGCGTCGCCATCCAATATATGATGGCGGTGATAAATGGCTACAAGCCGCCTGAAGCGTTGCTGCACTATCGCGAATTCGAAAGCGGTCTTTACGGCCATCCCGAACGAGATGACGACCAGGGGGTATTTTTCAGCTCCGGCCGGTTGGGTCACATGTGGAGCCATGTCAATGGGGTGGCCTCGGCCAATCCGGATAAAACCGTGGTTATGTTCGGCAGCGACGGCTCCCAGCAGGAAGGCGGCGATGCGGAAGCCGCCCGGTACGCCGTTGCGCAGCAGCTTAACGTCAAGCTGCTCATCGACGATAATGATGTGACCATCGCCGGGCATCCCAGCGACTATTTGAAAGGGTTTTCCGTCGAGGGGACGCTCAAGGGCCATGGCTTACAGGTGGACACCGGCAACGGCGAAGACCTGCCGGTTTTGTACCAACGGATTCAAAAAGCACTGATCGCCGACGGGCCGGTAGCGTTGATCAATAAACGCAAGATGGCCGTGGGCGTTCCGGGAATCGAAGGAATTCCCAAGGGCCACGATGTCATTCCCGTTGATTTTGCCATCACCTATCTAAAGGGAAAGGGACAGCAGGCGGCGGTAACGGTTCTGGAATCTTCAGCTAAAGAAACATCCACCGTCACATATCTTGGCAGCACCAAGGACAAGGCAAAAAACAGGGACAATTTCGGAAAATTTGTTTGCGATATCCTGGCCGGGATGCCGGATCGAAAATCGAGGGTACTTGTGGTGGATTCGGATCTGGAGGGCTCCTGCGGGCTGCACCATATCCGCAAAACCTATCCCGAGGTCTACGTGACTGCCGGGATCATGGAACGGAACAACTTCTCCGTGGCCGCCGGATTCGGGGCGGAAAAAGGCAAGCAGGGAATATTCGGAACCTTTTCAGCGTTTTTAGAGATGGTGGCCTCCGAAATTACCATGGCCCGTCTGAACCAGGCCAATGTGCTGGCCCATTTTTCCCACGCCGGTGTGGATGACATGGCGGATAACACCTGTCATTTCGGTATCAATAATTTTTTCGCCGACAACGGCCTGCCGGAAAACGACAACACCCGTTTGTACTTCCCGGCGGATTCCAACCAGATGCGTGCGATTCTCGGAACCGTTTTCAATGACGAGGGGCTTCGGTTTGTTTTTTCTACCCGATCCGCGACCCCTTTCATCCTGAATGAAGACGGGGAGGCGCGCTTCGCCGGCAGCTATGAATTCGTACCCGGCACGGATGAGGTCATTCGTGAAGGGGATCAGGGCGTTATCGTCTCTTACGGCGAAATGCTGTACCGCTGTCTCGACGTGGTGGAACAGCTGCGGGCCGACGGCATCCGTGTGGGGCTGATTAATAAGCCGACTTTGAACGTGGTTGATGAAGTGATGATGAAACAGCTGATGGGAAGTGGGTTCGTTTTAGTGGTGGAAACCCAAAACATCAAGACGGGTCTCGGCGCCCGGTTCGGCACCTGGCTGCTGGAAAGGGGATTTAAAGCGCGCTATGCCCGGATGGGGTCGTCCAAAGAGGGGCGCGGCGGTCTGGGTGAGCAGATCCCTTACCAGGGACTGGGGACGGATAGTATCCGGGAAAAAATTATGGGCCTCCTGGACAACAAGTAGTCCGCGGGGCGTCCCAATGCACGCTCCGGCATAACCAACAGATTTTATACAACCATGAAGGTCATTGAAAAAGTGTGAACATTGAAAATCGTCGACCCTAATAACCCAATCCCCAAATATCTTCAAATCAGTGCGTGGCTGCGGGAATCAATCCTGATGGGAAGATACAAAACCGGTGAAAAGCTTCCCTCTGAAATCGAGCTGGCCGATATGTGTGGCGTTAACCGCAATACGCTGAGACAGGCGATCGGTGAATTGGCCGCCCAGGAAATGCTGCAAAAAGTCAAGGGACTGGGGACCTTTGTCACCGCCTCGGAACCGGTGGCCCTGAAGCACAAGTTAAACCGAATTTCCAGTTTCAGTCAGGAATTGCACCAGGCAGGTATTCGTGAAAACACACGGCTTCTAGGAAAAGGTTACGAAACTCCGCTAAAGCACGTGACCCAGAGCCTGGCGCTGAATCCCGACAACATGGTGATCGCCATTCGTCGCCTGCGAACCGGTGACGACGTTCCCCTGATCTACGAGGAAACCTACCTGCCGGTGGATCTTTTTGACGGTATTCTGGAGATGGATTTGACCGGCTCCTTGTACAAGATTTTCACCGAGAATTTCAGCATTGCGCTGGCCCGGTGCGAACAAACCATCAAGGCCGTCAGCTTGAACAAAAAGGTGGCCGCGCTCCTTGGAATCAAAACAAACGCCGCCGCCCTATATATGGAAAGTGTGACTTACAACGATCGAAACATACCCGTTGAAGTGCTCTGTTGTTACTTCAGAGGGGACAAATACGCTTTTGAAGTCGAACTGGGGCAGTACCATCTGACCCAGTGATGGAACCCGTAAAAACCGGTAAAAGGAGAAAACCAATGGAAAAAAAGAACCTGCTTGAAAAATTAGTTGAAGTCAGCCCCGGAATGGAAATCTGGTGGGATTCGTCTCCCGTGATTTTTGATAACTGGTGCCGTAAATTGCTCGACAAGGCCGCACCGGAAAACCGGCCGATCATACAGGGCCAAATTGACCGCATGTATGATCCAAACGCACCGGAAACCCAGTTGTTCCGGGGTGTAACCACCAATCCCCCGCTTTCATTACAGGCCATCCAGGATGACCCGTCTTATTGGGAGGGAGTTGCCAAAACCATCATCGCCGAAAACTTCGGCATCGACACGGAAACCTTATTCTGGCTGCTATACAAGCAGGTGGTCAAGCGCGGATCGGATATGTACCTGCCGTTGTTTGAAAAAACCGGGTACAAGGAGGGATTCCTTTCGGGTCAGGTGGATCCCCGCAGCGTCTTCGACAAAGATGCCATGCTCAAGCAGGCCCTTGAGCTGGCCGACATCAATCCCAATGTCATGATCAAGGTACCCGGCTCCGGGGAAGGGTACGAGGTGATCGAAGAGCTCACCGCCAGAGGGATTTCAACCAACAATACTTTGACATTCATTTTGCCCCAGCTGGTGGATTGTGCCCGGACTGTTGAGAAAGGACTGGAAAGGGCCAAGGCAGATAATGTGGATCTAAGCCGGTGGCGTTCGGTGATCACGCATATGGAATCCAGATACGGGGATCTGGGGGGATTGCGGGATTTTGCCGCGGAAGAGGGCGTTGAATTGACCGAAGGGGACGTTCGGCAGGCGGAGCTGGCTATTTTCAAAAAAGCATACAGATATCTGGAAGACAACAATCTGCCCAGCAAAATGCTGTCCTGCTCCTTGCGGTTCGGTCCCACCGTCAATGGCGACACCCGGATCTGGCATCTGGAAGAAAAAACCGGGGCGGCCGTGGTTGTCACCTGCCCGCCAACGTTTATCGACCAGGTGATCAATTTTGAGGGAGCCAACAACATCGTTTTTGAAAAAGACCGGATTCATGCGGATATTCCCTCGGATGTCATGGATAAATTGATGCGTATTCCCTATTTCGAAAGAGCGTATGCCGTGGACGGGTACAGTCGGGATGAGTACAACACCCATCCGGCCCTGCAGCGGACGGCTGAACAGTTTTCCAAGGCCACCGAGGAAATGGTGGCTTTTGCCGGCAAAAGCCTTGGCGTTGCCTGAAATTGATCGCAAAACTCCTTAAAAGAAAGGTGGTATTATGCAAATCGGTGTTTTAAAGGAAATAAAGGTAAAAGAGAACCGGGTGGCCATGACGCCGGCCGGCGTAGAGCAGATGGTTGCCCTCGGGCACAAGGTCAACATTGAAACCACGGCGGGCGAGGGCTCCGGTTTTACCGATGAGACCTATGTCAACGCGGGCGCTAAAATCATCGCGACCCCCAAGGAAATTTACGACTCGTGCGAAATGGTGATGAAGGTCAAGGAACCGCTGCCGGTGGAATACGACCTGATTCGCGAGGGACAGATCGTATTTACCTATTTTCATTTTGCGGCCGCCGAAGAATTGACCCGGGCCATTATTGCCAGTAAATCCATTGCCATTGCTTATGAAACCGTGGAAACGGCAAATGGCTCTTTGCCCCTTTTAACGCCCATGAGCGAAGTGGCCGGCCGGATGGCGATCCAGGAGGGCGCCAAATATCTTGAAAAAACATACGGTGGCAAAGGGGTTCTGCTGAGCGGCGTGCCGGGCGTCAACCCGGGAACCGTGGTGGTCATCGGCGGTGGCATCGTCGGAACCAACGCCGCCAAGATGGCATGCGGCCTGGGAGCCAAGGTCTACTTGCTGGACACCGACCTTGAACGGCTGCGGTACCTTTCCGATGTGATGCCTAAAAACTGTTTTGAGCTCATGTCAAATCCGGCGACTATCAGAAAATTGCTGCCGGAAGCCGACCTGGTTATCGGTGCCGTGCTGATTCCCGGCGCCATGGCGCCAAGGCTGGTTACCCGCGATATGCTGGGTCTCATGAAGAAGGGATCGGTCATTGTGGACGTGGCCATCGACCAGGGGGGATGTGTCGAAACGGCCAAACCCACGACGCATGACGATCCCATTTACGAAGTGGACGGTATTGTCCACTATTGCGTCGCCAACATGCCGGGCGCGGTCTCCATGACCTCAACCCTTGCCCTGACTAACGCCACGTTACCCTATGCGCTTATTCTGGCGGATAAGGGATACAAGATCGGGGCCCAAGAGTATCCTGATCTGGCCAAGGGGATCAACATTATCAACGGCCAGGTTACTTACAAAGGTGTTTCCGATGCTTTCGACCTGGAATATAAACCCCTGGACTCGGTGCTGTAATGTGTCAAATCAATGGTTAACTCATGGACAATTTTAAACAATTTGGGAGGAAAAAATGGCGAAAGAACTTAAAGAGTGGATCGTCCCCTGGCTGTACACCGCCAGAGAGTACAATGTCGGTATTTTAGACCAGGCAATGGACAACCCGGATAATGCCCGTTTGATGCTCAATGAAAACCCTATCCCGCCCTCGGAAAAGGTCATAGAGGCGGTAGCGGAATCCCTTCGACACGGCAACTGGTATCCGGACAGTTTTTTAAGACTGAGAACCAAAATCGGCAAAATGTACGGCTTGGGCCCGGACAATGTCACCCTGTGTAACGGCTCTTCGGATACCATCGACGCCATGATGCGGGTGTTTCTGCAGCCGGGTGATGAGTTCATGCTGTCCACGCCGACCTTTGAACTGTTCCCGCCCCGGGCCGAGCTTTGCCAGGGCAAGGTCGTTCAAATTCCGGTCAGGGAAGATGATTTACAGTACGATGTGGACGCGATGCTCAATGCCATCAACGATCGGACGAAATTGATCCTGATCATCAACCCCAACAATCCCACCGGCGTCTTTATCGAAGATGATGATCTCATTCGATTCTGCGAAACGGGTGTTCCCCTTTGCGTGGATGAAGCCTACCTGGATTACAATCTGGACAGACCTTCAAAAGTATCCCTGTTCAAAAAATATCCCCAGGTGTTTCTTTCGGTGACTTTTTCCAAAGCTTATGGATTTGCCGGTGTCCGCTTCGGGTTTGTATTGGGCACCGAAGAAATGATTGCCGCCTTCAACCGCATGTTTCTGCCCTGGAACGTGAGCCGGATGTCCGCGGCAGCGGCCGAAGCGATCATCGACAACCCGGGTGAGGTTAAATCGAAGGTTGAACACAACAACAAGTGGATGGCCATTTTTACGGAAGAACTGAAAAAATTGGGGCTTAAACCGTATCCGGCCAATGGCAATTATATGTTGATCGATGGCACCATGACCGGCAAAACCACCGAGGAGATCCTCAAGGCCGCCCTTGACGATAATATCTATCTGAAAAAAATTGGCGAAATTCACGGCAAAAGCGGTTATTTCCGTGTAACGCCGGGCAAGGATGAAGAAAATGAACGCTTCCTGAAATTCATCCGGGCCTACTTCGGATAAAATCGTAAAACGATTTTATATAATTGCTACAGTTTCGCACAGTGGGACTGTAGCAATTTTTTTGGTACGATGGATACTGGCCGGAGATATGGATGGATATATATTATATTGACGGGGAATTTGTTGCGGAAGACAAAGCCGTTATATCGGCGAAAGATTTGGCCGTATTGAGGGGATTTGGGGTATTCGATTTTCTGATTACCTACAACAAGCGGCCATTTTATCTTAAAGAACACGTGCAGCGGCTGGAAAATTCGGCCGAAAAAATCGGTCTCACGCTCAACCACACCAACGAAGCGATCTGCGGCATTGTGGAAGAGACGGTTCGACGCAACACTCACCATGACGAGTCGAACATCCGGATCGTTTACACCGGCGGCGTAAGCTCGGACGGCGTGACCCCGGAGGGCAACGGTAAATTGATGGTCATGGTCACCCCCAAGCTGAAGCTGCCCGACTGGTGGTATACGGAAGGGGCCAAGATCATTACCCTTGACACCGAACGCTTTATTCCGGGCGCCAAGAGCACCAACTACCTGACGGCCGTTTGGGCCCTTCAGCAGGCCCACCGCCAGGAAGCCATCGAATCGATTTATGTGGACCGGAACAACCGCATGCTCGAAGGTACTACCACCAATTTTTATTTTTTTAAAGACAACAATCTCATCACCACCCAATCGGATATTCTGCCGGGCATTACCCGCAGTGTGGTTCTGGAACTGGTGAAAGGCCATTTCGATGTCGAACTCAGGGATATCGATAAGGACGAAATCGGTTCCATGAAAGAAGTGTTTATTTCCGCATCCAACAAAGAAATCGTACCGATCATTCGGATCAACGATACCGCTGTGGGTGACGGTAAGCCGGGGGCCAACACCCGGAAAGTGATGCAGCTTTTTAAAGACTATACGAGGTTGTACGGGCAGGGTAAGGTTTGACATGAAACCGGCGGATGAGAACACCATGGGGCATCCGTCTCTGACCCGTGCGGAAATCGATCTGAAAGCCCTGGCCCACAACTATCGGGAACTGCGACGGGTCACGGCCCCCGCGGCCGATATTATGGCGGTGGTCAAGGCCGATGGTTACGGTCACGGCGCCCTTCGGGTAGCGCAGATTGCCCTGGACTGCGGTGCCAGATTTATAGCGGTGGCACGTTTGGACGAAGCAGTCCAGCTTCGGCAAGCCGGGATCGATGCCCCCATATTGTTGTTTGGATACAGTTTTCCGGCCGATGTGG
>JAOZUU010000105.1:0-6711 GCA_029938515.1 Desulfobacterales bacterium
ATGTCCGGCGGATCGCGTTTCCCGTGCCCAAGGGAAGATACGCCAGGGAAAGCCTGGACGGATAGATGGCATTGATAACGTTAGACAGAGTCCCGTCCCCACCTGCTACGACGAGAACATCGCATTGCGTGCTCAATTCAAGAGCACAGCGTCCCAGTTCTACTGTTGAAGTAGTGTTCAGACCGTGAACTTCGGCGTTCAGTATTCGTGAAACTTTTTTCAGAACCAACCGCTTCTGATCCACGGTCATTCCGCCGGCTTTGGGATTGGCTATGATCGTATAGCGCATGGTCGCTTTGGCACCCTGGTTACATTTTTCTGAATTCGTGATGGGAGTTAAGGCCCCCGGAAAATAATAAATCCATCCCGCCCAGGCGGGACCGGTCTTCTGTTCCGCCTATGGCGTTACATCCACCGGCACATATCCTGATATGCAACGGCGGATGTGCCTTGTAGACAAACCAGAATCCGGCGCAATCTTGTGGATTTATATCTTTCCGGGGACCTAATGGTATTTCATTGTAATGCTTTGAATTAAATATTCAACGATCCGAAGAATAATTTTCTTGCCGGTGGAATTCTCCGAAAGAGAATAAACCAGTACAGCTTTAAAAACTTTTTTTTAACCTGAGCTATTTCTTTTTTTACACTTGTTTCATCATCGCAAAACGTGACCAGGCATGTTAACGGTCTTACATCAGGAGGAAAAATGCAAGGGCCGCTGCCGTTTTTAAGAAAGATGCAATCGAATGTAAAAAAAGCCACCTCGTTTTGTAAACAAGCGGCGATGGTGTCCCGCAATTCACCGGCATTTATTAATAGATAGACAAAATCCTCTTTACTGATGACTGCGTCGAGGTCCAGATTCCGACAACACAGCCCTTCACAGGCGGTATAACATCTTTGCAGGAGATCCTCGGCACTAATCCGCAACTTGTTTTCGGCCCCCTGGATTTCTTTACAGATGTTTTTCAGTGTTCTGTATTCCTCGGGGCGCAAATCGTTGATGAACCGGGTCGCCTGTTTAAATTTATATTGTAAGTTCATAAATCCTAATCACGGCTGTGAATGAAAAGGCACAACTGAGCAAGAATGAGCCAGAGAAATACCAGGCTGAAGATGAGGGATGCCAGGTCAATCCAGACCGCAACATTGGTTTTGAACGTGGCTGTGGTTTTTTTGACAGCATCCACTGACGATCTGAATTCGGCTACAGATATCTGGATATCCTCTGCTATCCTGTCGATTTTTGCCGTTTGGGTCGTTAAGGATGCAACGGTTTTATCGGCAACGCCCGCTTTCATGTCAGCCGATATTACTTCCATATCCTGAATCGCGGTCAGTGCTTCAGGCAGGCGCTTGTCAATCGCCTGCAGTTTATCCATCGGCAGCATCGGTAAAGAAAGAAATGGTAACGCATTGGCCGTTTCAACGACGTGATTAACCGAAGCAACCGTGTCTTGAATCAGATTGACAGCTTCAATTGCGGTTTCAATTCTGGTTCCCAGTTTGAATTCGGTTATCGTCGCGATCAAGGTAAGGGCCAGTGCGTTATCCGTAAATTCATTACCGGCCTGAATGATGTCCTGGTTAATTTTCTCAATTTTATCTCGCACCTCGGTCAGCTCCGATTCGACCCGCCCGATACCCCTCCCGGTGATATTCAGAACATTTTCAACCCCGATCAAGGCTTTCGACAGCCCATTAGTCAACGGTTCGTTGACTATCCAGATCCCGGCGATTCCTGCCAGACAAAGAACGGTTCCAACCATGCTGAGGAGTTTGATAATAGTATAAAGGGTGTGTTTATAGATGCTCATCGATCTTTTCTCCTTGAGACCTTTAGAACCCAGTTTTCATACGCCATGCCGGGCTCGATCCGGCATCCCCGCCTGCCATCCGGCGGGCAGCACCAATATGCTTCTGAAAAGTTTCAGGGTTTCCGCTAAAGTTTATCCCGGACGATGAGTACGCTGACAAGTAAGGGACCCGGAAAGAATAGTATAGCGGGGTCGATGCGGGCGCAAGGAAAATCTAAAATACAAGGATTACTTGATTTTTTCATTGACAGCGGCCGGGACCTTTGGCATAAATTGAACATTCAGTTAATTTAATGTCGAACCCTATCTTTCATCATGCGAAAAACTCAGACAGCCGCAACGCGCAGACCGGAAATACTTGAAAATTTCTACCAGGTGATTATCGCCGAAGGCATCGAGGGGGCATCCATCGGCAAGATTGCCAAGCGGATGAACATTCATCCCAGCCTTATTATCCATTATTTTAAAAATAAAAAGAACATGACGGCGGCGCTGGCCGATTTTCTCATTGAAAAATACGAAGCACCCGAGTTTTTACGGTTTGACCATATCGAGGATATGGAAAAGCGGTTTCATGCGCTGATGGATACCATTTTTTCCTTTGAATGGTCCCGGACCATCGACCCCGGCGTTCATTTTTGTTTTTACTACTTAAGTTTTCGTAATCCGGATATCCGCAACCGTTATGAACACATCATCCGTCGTTTTCGGGATTACCTGATTGAAGAATTTGAGGGTTATCGGCAAAAAGGCATTGTGAAGATGAGTAATACCCGTATGGCGGCCGACCTGATCGTTACGTTGATGGAAGGGCTTGAGTTTCATTCGCACTTTCTTTCCGAGGATCAACCATTTGAGCATTTCGCAGATAAGGCCAGGGAACTGGCTGTAAAAATGTTAACGGCTGATGGCATAACCGCATAAGTGACAAAAAGAGACGTTTTTTAAAGATCTCTGAGATTGACGGTACAAGGAGCAAACCATGCGTGATTTCGATGACGATTACACCGGCGACTACAAGGGCAGGGATATTGCCACGGCCGAGGAGGAAGCTCGTCAAATGGTCGCTACCATCCTCACCCCACCCGATGAAACGTCACGTAAAGTGCGAGAGGAAATCGCCCTGAAGACGGTCCGCAATTTTCGTGACCATATTAACAAGGGGTTTCTTGACTATCGTAAATCGGTGACCGAAGCCACCAACTTCGCGCTGACTGAATGGACCGGCGAGGGATCGGTCCTGGTGGATGCCCTGGATCGCCAGTTTATCGACCTTTTGGGTGGGTTCGGATTGTACTCCTATGGCATTCGGCATCCCAGGATCATTGCCGCCGTCAAAGCCCAGCTGGATCGGTCACCTCAATACAGCCAGGAAATGCTCGATCCGCTGCGGGCCCAACTGGCCAGGGTTCTGGCCCTTTTGACACCGGGCAAGATCCAGTATGGTTTTTTCTCCAACTCGGGAACCGAAGCCGTGGAAGGGGCCATGAAGCTGGCCAAGTTTTATTCCGGCCAAAAAGGGTTTATCGCCATGCTGAACGGTTTTCATGGAAAAACACTGGGGTCTCTTTCCCTGATCGGTAAAAAGGTCTTCCGCGAACCCCTTTTACCACTCCTGGAAGGTGTCCGACATGTGCCTTTCGGTGATGCCGAGGCAGTTGAAGCCGTACTTTCCGCCGCCAAGGCAGTGGGGGACGGTATCGCCGCCGTAGTGGCCGAACCGGTCCAGGGAGAAGCCGGGGCAGTGGTACCGCCGGATGACTACTGGCCCCGGTTAAGAGAGATCTGTAACCATTATGGGGTGCTCCTTATTGCCGACGAAGTCCAGACCGGTATGGGACGGACCGGTGAGATTTTTGGTGTGGATCATTGGAACGTGGTCCCGGATATCCTTTGTCTGGGCAAAGCCCTGGGCGGCGGGGTCGTTCCCCTATCCGCCTTTTTATCCACCGCCAAAATTTGGGAATGTATGGAGCCCAACCCTTTCATGCACACCACCACCACCGGCGGCAATCCCCTGGCCTGCGCCTCGGCCCTGGCGGCTATAACGGTGTTGCTGGAAGAAGACCTCGTCGGCCAAGCCAGGACCAAAGGTGAATACGTCAAACATCAATTAAGTCAGCTTCAGGAACGGTATCCGGGTGTATTGGCCAAAATCCGAGGCCTCGGGCTGTTAATCGGCATGGAATTTCCCACCGACGGCATCGGGTACAAGGTGGCGGCCGGGCTTTTTTCCAGGGGCGTACTGACCGCGGGCACATTGACCAATGCCCGCAACATTCGCTTCGAGCCCGCCTTGAATATCCCTCAGGAGATTTTAGATGAGGCTTTAAACCGCATTGAAGATGTATTCAAAACCATTGAACGGCCGCGCCAGACCCAGGCGGCTTACCTTTATGCCGGGCAAATGCTGCATGTCGACCTTGGCAACCGGACGATTCAATCTATCCCCACCAACGAAGAATGGACCAAAGATTACATCGGCGGTTGGGGCCTGGCGGTTCGTTATTTTCATGACCTGGTGGACCCCACGGTCGACCCGCTCTCACCGGAAAATGCACTTGTTCTGATGACCGGTCCCTTGTGCGGAACATTGGCGCCTACGGCTTCACGGATGTGTCTGGTTTCCAAATCTCCCGCCACCGGAACGATTTTCGAATCCAATATCGGCGGGGCATTCGGTCCGGAGCTTAAATTTGCCGGCTATGACGGGATTGTTATCACCGGTGAGTCTGAAAATCCGGTCTACCTTCGCATTGAAGACGATCAGGTGAGTATCGAGGACGCCGGCGCATTGTGGGGCAAGGGAATCTTCGAAACCGAAAAAGGGCTGGTTGATATCATGGGTCCCCATATAAAAAGTCTTTCCATCGGGCCGGCCGGAGAGAACCGGATTCCTTTTGCCTGCATCGGCTCCGAGGCCTATCGTCAAATGGGTCGGGGTGGCGGCGGCGCGTTGTTCGGTGCTAAAAAGCTCAAGGCCGTTGCCGTCAAAGGGACCGGCGGTGTCCAAGTGGCGAATATGGGAATGTTCTGGGAGAAAGTATCCCGGGCCAAGGAATCGAATCTGCTCACCGAGGACAATCTCTGGGCCCGGAGTGACGGCACTCCGGTGCTGATGGATTTAACCAATGAACTGGGCATCCATCCCACCCGAAACTTCACCGCCGGAGTCAATCCGGAACGCCGGGGACTGGACACCGAGGCGATCAAATCGGTTAAGATCGGCGATAGGGCCTGTGCCTCTTGTCCCCTGGGATGTGGTAATTTCACATCGATGAACGGGGTGCAGATAGAAGGGCCGGAATACGAAACCCTGTGCCTGGGCGGCTCCAATTGCGAAATCAACGATCTGGAGCCGGTCATGCGTTTTAATCGTCTCTGTGATGACCTCGGCATCGACACCATGTCCACCGGCAATACCATCGGGCTGGCCATGGAACTAACCGAATCGGACGTTCATGATTTTGGCCTGACGTTCGGCCAGGTGGAGGATTACCTGGCGGTGGTGAGCGAGATCGCCCATCTGTCCACGGATCGGGGCCGTGACCTGGCACTCGGGGCTGCAAAATTGGCCGATAGATACGAGAAGGCTGAAGAAGCGGCCCATGCCAAGGGCCTTGAAATGCCCGCTTACGATCCCAGGGGAAATTATGGAATGGCACTGGCCTACGCCACCAGCGAGCGGGGGGCCTGTCACCTGCGGGCGTTTACTATTACCGCCGATGATCCCTTTAAGGTCAAAGACCTGGTCAAAGATGTTATCGACAGCCAGAACGGCAATGCTGTCAAATGGTGCATGTGTTTTTGTGATTTCTGGGGATCGGTGGATACGACCATCATGGCGGGAATCCTCACCACCGGCCTGGGCCGGCAAATCTCAGCCGAGGACCTGGATAAAACCGGCGAGCGAGTCTGGAATCTGATCCGACTGTACAATCTCGCGGCCGGGTTTACGGCCGCGGATGATGTGCTGTCGGAAAAAATGGCGAAAAAAGCGTTGAAGCAGGGCCCCCACGACGGCCGGGTGATCAGTTCCGAGATTCTGGAAGAAATGAAGACACGCTATTACCATATTCGCGGATGGGACGAAGACGGTCGGCCCCGCGAGGAGAAGTTACGCGAATTGGGGCTTGGCGAATTTTAATTAAAGATTGATGATTGGTGATTGTAACATTGCGGAAGTCATTTTATTGTAGGAGCGAGCTTGCTCGCGATCTTTATCACCCTATTCACGAGCAATCTCGCTCCAACATGGATTTTCGTACTACCGGTTATTGAGAAATTCCTTGACCTTCAATCACCAATCGAAAATCACCAATCATCAATTCAAAGTTATTTTATAACGGAGAAAATAAATGGAAAAACACCTTCTGGTTATTCCCAACCGGTGCACGGGCTGCAATCGGTGTACCTACGCTTGCAGTGCGGTGAAAGAAGGGATGTTCATGCCGTCCAAGGCCCGTCTATCCATAAATAATTTTCCCCTGGAAGGATATACTGTTCCCAGCATCTGCTTTCAGTGTCCCCAGCCGGATTGCATGAAAGCCTGTGAGACGGGAGCGATATTTATAAACGAGCGGGGCATTGTCGTTATCGAAGGCGGGAAATGCACCGGTTGCGGCGACTGCATCGATGCCTGTCCTTACGGTATGATCGAACAGTACACGTCCAAAATTGCCTATAAATGCGATCTTTGCGGCGGCGATCCGGTTTGTGTCAGTGAATGCCACTATGGTGCGCTGGTATTCAAGGCCCCGGATACGATCAGCCGCAAGTTGCGAGGGCAACAGATGAAACAGCGGATCAAAGAAGGCTCGGCGGCGGACAAACGTCTGACACTGGCGAAAAATATCTTAAAAGATGCCGTGCGGGTACCGCGAACAACGGG
>JAOZUU010000105.1:6811-8072 GCA_029938515.1 Desulfobacterales bacterium
TTCAACCATGAAAGATAATGCCATGACCGATTCACCTTCTCATCCCCTACTTTCACAACCGACTCCATCCATGCCTTACGCAGGCATCGCCACCTTTGCCGGCTATCCGTTGTGGCAATCCGGTCAGGAGGTGAACGCGGTCGTATTGGGGGTCCCCTATGACGAGGGTACGACCTATCGACCGGGAACGCGATTCGGGCCCCGAACGATTCGGAATGCATCCATGTTCTACGCTTATGAAGGGCACGAGGATCGGTTTTACGATGCCGATCGCGACAAATGGATTCTCACCCATCAAACCATAGCCGATACCGGTGACGTGGCCATCGAGCCGTTGAACCTTGAAAAAAACCAGGCCGCCATTACCCGGGCCGTGGAATCAATCCTTAAGACCGGTGCCGTTCCGGCCGTCATCGGCGGGGATCACTCTGTTACGCATCCGGTGCTCCGGGCCTTTGGGGGAAAGAAATTTCATTACGTTCATTTCGATACCCACGTGGATTGCGACCGAATTTTCAGCAGCGGGAACACCCACGGAAGCCCCGTGGCCCGTATCATGGAGGAAGAACTGGTTCAGTCCATCACGATCATGGGCGTTCGGGGGCTGAGCAATTCCGGGCATGATGTGGCCTGGATAAAGGAAAAGGGTGTCAGGATCGTAACGGCCAGGGAACTCCGGGAAGTTATTT
This sequence comes from Desulfobacterales bacterium, assembly GCA_029938515.1. Taxonomy (GTDB): domain Bacteria; phylum Desulfobacterota; class Desulfobacteria; order Desulfobacterales; family QNYZ01; genus QNYZ01. Next base: position 7,501 of record JAOZUU010000105.1, read on the forward strand.
TAGCGCCGGACAGGAACCTGTTCCCCGCTGGTGACTACTACCTGAGCCTCGATATCGATTTTTTCGATCCGTCCGCAGCGCCCGGCACCGGTACGCCTGAACCCGGCGGGCTGTTTTTTCCCGATTTTTCGGACCTGGTTCATCTGATTGCGAACAAAGGCAGTATCATCGGCTTCGATGTGGTGGAAGTGAATCCACTCCTCGATAACAAAGGTGAGATCACCGCTCATCTGGCCGCCCGGTGTGTTTTGGAATTGATGAGCGGGGCGCTTGACTAGAAGCTATACAAAAAGGGATATAGCTATTTTTACTCGGGTGCTGATAATCTGGAAACTTATTTTTAAATTGAGTGGTTCTATGTTCAAAGTTCAAGGTTGAATACAAGGCGGTTTTACAGGTAATACAATGCAAAGTAGTAACGGTCCTCACCATTGGGTTAAATAGGCGTGTTATTTCTGTCATTCCGTCATCGCTTTAAATCTACCGGTTCTGGCTTTTTAACCTTGAACCTTGAACCTTGAACCCTGAACCCTGAACCCTGAACCCTGAACCCTGAACCCTGAACCCTGAAC
>JAOZUU010000106.1 GCA_029938515.1 Desulfobacterales bacterium
GTATCATGGATATGGCCGTAACAATAAAAATTACCAGTATACCGGCTTTTACCATGGCTTTTCGGCGGTTATTCACCCGATTATTTTCAATGGATGACATGGGGTTTCTCCTCTCGTTGAAACTACGAAATACGCGAAGCACGCGAAAGGAATTGGTTGACGATTTGTTTCTCCATTTTCACGCCTTTCGCGTTTTTTCTAGTTTCCTCCTCCGGCCTATCGACTGGATCCGCGCCGATGGCGGGAGCACAAAGGGATATTTTTCAAAGGCCTCCGGGACCGATATCCGCAGCCTCCTCTGGCCCCCAGCTGCCGGATTGATAGAAGTGCAACTTGCGGCCCCGGTCCTCACAATTTTCGCAGGCCGCTAAAATCGGCGTCAGAAACCACCAGCACCGTTCAACGCCATCCTGTCGCCAGAATAGCATATGATCGCCCAGGATGCAGTCCAGCAATACCTTTTCATATGCTTCCAGTACGGGCCCGGATTCGTTCCGGTGGTAGTCAAAATTCATTGTCACGGGTCGCAGGCATACCCTGGCACCCGGTTGTTTGGTCTGAAATGTCAGGGTGATCTTTTCATCCGGGTAGATGCCGAGGGTGATTCGATTGGCGCTGATGGTTTCACCGAGGATTTTCCTGAACATGGAATGGGGAACATCTTTAAATTGAATGGAAATTTCGGTGATTTTTTTAGCCAGGCGCTTACCCGAGGTCAGGTAGAAAGGCACCCCCTGCCAGCGCCAGTTGTCCAGGAAAACTTTCATCCGGGCAAAGGTGGGGGTCAGGGAGCCCGGATCGACGCCGGTTTCCTCACGATAGGCTTGAATATTTTTACCATCAATACGTCCCGAACCGTATTGGCCCAGAACGAGGTGATCGGCCATATTTTCAGTTGAAAACGGGCGAAGGGATCGAAATATTTTTATCCGTTCATCCCGGACCTGTTCCGCTTTGAATCTAGCGGGCGGCTCCATGGCGATGAGGGCCAACAATTGCATCATGTGGTTCTGAAACATATCCCTCAGCACACCAGCCTGTTCATAGTAGCCGGCCCGGTGTTCCACGCCCAGGGTTTCCAGGGCGTTGATGCTGACATATTCGATATACCGTCGATTCCAGACCGGCTCGAAGATCGAATTGGCAAAACGAAACATCAACATATTCTGGACGGTTTCCTTGGCCAGGTAATGATCGATTCTGAAAATTTGATGTTCTTTGAAATAGGCGTGGATGGCCCGGTCCAATTCAATGGCGGTTTCAAGGTCACGCCCAAACGGTTTTTCAACGACCAGGCGGACCCAGCCGTGACCATCGCTATTTTCTTCACTGAGGCCGGCCTGACCGATTCGGCGCGTCACCGGCTGGTAGAGAGATGGAGGTAGGGCCAGGTAAAAGATCAGATTCTCCCCGGAATGATTTTTTTTGTCCAGTGATTTCAGTGTGTCAGCTAATTGTACGTAAGATAATCGGTCGTCATAATCGATGGTTTGGTAAAAGAGGCGCTTGGCAAAGTTCTGCCATCCATCCGGGCCGGATGAATCGGATGCCGGCAGCGCCGTTTCCAGTTTGCTTCGAAATTCCCGGTCGGTCAGCCGGGTCCGGCCACATCCGACAATGACAAAGCGTTCCGGCAATCCGTGCTGGTGGTACAGATTAAACAGGGCCGGAATCAGCTTGCGGGCGGTCAAATCGCCCGTGGCGCCGAAAATGACGATGGTGCAGGGGGCAAGGGGTTCGGTGATTGCGCATTGAGCGTTCAACCCATCCGCTTCACGTGCAGCAGTGGATACGATCGTATCGGTCCCCATGCCTTTTTCCATCTTTTACTCCCCCGGTTCGAATTCGTGAACCCTGAAACACTTTGCCTGGGCGATACTATTTCCCGTTCAGGGACCAGTCATAATCAAGATACTTGACTTTGATCTTATTTTCGATTGCCTTCAAATTTGTTTTCAGATCACCTTCGGCATACTTGCGGAAAAAATTAACGATACCATCCTTGAAATCGGTTTTAAACCATTTAAATATCGAACTGACGTATAATACGTTCCCTTTCAAATAGTTATTGTTCGGATCGTTGATAAACGCGCGGGTCAACTGATCGAGCTGCCGATCCAATGTATCACCGCTGAAGGGTTCATCCGCCAGGGGCGGACAGCTTTTAGCGGCACAATTGATGGCAAAGTGGACTCTCGGGTCATTAAATCGGGGCCGAAGAATATCATGCTCAATATGATCCAGGGTCATGACTTTGCCGTCGATCCGGGCGATCTTTTTTTTCCAGGGGCTTTTCAGCAGGCTCCCCAGGTCCTTGATGGATTTCACGCCGGGGTAGTCACTTAAAATCAGCTTGATGGTCCAGGCGTTATAGGCATTGGCATAAAATGCGAATTGCTCGTCGTGGGACAACGATTGAGGTTCAACGGCTTCGAGCATCGCCAGATAGGCGTCGAGGGTCGCTTCCTCATTTTTTAAGTCCTGGTAGTTCACTTCCCCCGCCCGGACATATTTACCGAGCAGTTCGGTAAAAAGTCCGTGATCAACTGGGTTGCCGGCCAGGCTTGTTGCTACTATGCCGACGCTTCCAAATATGAATAAGGTGCTATAAAGCATAAGTGTTTTTCGCATCTGAATACTCCCATGACTCAATTTTGTTTAAAATCTGTCGTTTGTTACAGCAAATACTTACGTCTGATTTTTATCTATTCAATTAGGATTTGGAATGGGAATGCGCGAGATAGAAATGAATGGAAAATTTCAACTGGCGGGGACGTCGGACGTGTCCCGGAGAAGCTGAAAAGCGAAAATTAATCAGACCGGGTATGACGAATTCAGACTTTTCCCGCAATTGTCATTTTTGAACCAGCGTTTTTAGTCCAATCGTCGCCAGAGCGAGCAGGCCGATTCCGAAAATCAACGTAGCGAGAGATTCGGGAACGGGTGACACCAGCGCATATCCGGCTATCAAAATCACAATCAAAAAGATTAAAAAACCGAGCTGTTTCATCTTCATCCCTCCTGAATGGTCTCCTCTTGCTCTCATTGTAATGAGGTTGCAAATAGAGTGCCAAGGCTCTGAAAGGAACTCATGCCCGTGGTTGAGTGTTAAATTGACTGTCATTTTAATTGATTAGGTGATACCATTGGATTGTTATTAAATCCGGAAATAAAAAATTGTGAAAAAGAGGTAACAATCGGATCGAAATTGTGAATTATTTTACAATAAGTGCCGTCAAATGGCGAAAGCAACTTCAGGCGAGACCTGAGCGATACGGTAAAAAATGGTACGGAAGGATCATAAGCGATCATCAGCGCGATGGACACATCTGCTTTGTTCAGGATGGCTTTGAGAAATTCCTTCGTAGTGTCGAACGGGGTTCCAATGTAGATATACCTCCGAAACTACTGGTGGCAGAAGTCGCTAATGTGATACATGCTCAACAAAAAAAGTGGCTCGGTCTATTTTTCCTTCTGGATGAACTTGAGGGCATCATCCGCCCCTTCAAATTTATGGGAGATATTCAGGGCCTTGAGCATAAAAAGTCTGGCTTGTTCCTGATTGCCCATGGCCTGCATCACAGCCGCATAGTGATATATTATGGAAGGAATCTGGTCAGTTTTCTCTATTGCTCGCTTTAAATATTTTTCAGCGTTTTTGAGATCGCTCTTTTGGAAGTAGATCCAACCTATCGTATCGAGAATGATAGGGTTATCGGGTTGCAGTTTGTTGGCATTCTGCGCCAATCGCAATGCTTTTTCAAGGTTGACGCCTTGTTTGGCATAAAACCAAGCTAACTGGTTATACCCTAAAAAAGATTTGGGATATTCGTTGACCAGCTTATTGTATTGAGCTTCAGCTTTATCAAATGCACCGGTCTTTTCATAAACGGAGCCGAGCCGATAGGTTAAGATCGGGTTCGGTTTTAATGCCAAAGCTTTTGTGTAGTACACACTTGCCAGTTGCGCGTCTTGTGTAAGAAAGCCAATATCGCCCAAGGCAATAAGGGCAGCCATGAATTCAGGAGTTTCGCGCAAGGATGCCTCAAAGTGCGAAATTGCTTTGGCTTTATCGCCACGGCGCTGATACACTTGGGCGATCAGATAATTGGACCAGATGGAGCCAGGATTTACTTGCAAGGCGCGTTGAAGCTGTTTGATGGCGGCCGTATCCATACGCTGGGAAGAATAGACCAGTCCCATCAGAATATATTTAAATTCCTCCGTTTTTAAATTATTTTGCAATTTTTGTGAGGACAGGCCGTAAAGGCTGAAACCATGAAAGAGCCCTGCTGCGTTCTGCCAGCTTTGGACCGCTTGGGACCATTGATTTTGTTGTGCGTAAATACATCCGGCCATAAAAAACTTCAGCCGATCCAACGCACCTGAACCTTTCACACGCATAATGGCCTCGGCATTCAACCTTTGGCCAAGGTAGTTCTGCAAAGACAATTGGGATAAATGAGCAGACACGTGACGGTCATCTATTTCAAGCACTTTAGTCAGTTGCCGTAACGCATCCCTATATTTCTCAGATTGCATGTATCCGAGCCCTGTCAAATAGTGAACGTGAATATCTTTAGGCTCTATTTTATCCAGCAATAGAAGGGCTTTTTTAGATTCGCCTATATGCAGATAGGCCTCAGCCATCACCACTTTGGCTGTTTTTACGTTATAATTGTTTAGTTGCGCGGCGGTCTGCAAGGCCTCAGTATACCGGGCGGTTTTGAGCTGCAGTTCAGCCAGTTTTTCCAGCGCTCCAGGCTGATTGGACTTGATACCAAGACTTTTCTTGAGATGTTGCATAGCAAAGTCAAATTTACCCTCATGGTCGTAAACCAGCGCCAGGCCGTAATGGGGCGATGCGGTTTTGGGCGACAGCTCAAGGGATTTGCTGAAATGGCGGCGCGCCTGATTAAAATCGTTCTTCCGGATGGCTAAAAATCCCAGATTAGTGTAGGCGGGTGCAAACCGTGGGTTTAGTTTGACAGCAGTTCGAAAATTCTCGGTTGCCAGGTTCAGCCTATCTTGTTCAAAATAAATACTGCCCAACATATTATAGGGGAACGGATGTTGTTTATTTTTTGATATGGCCCTTTCTGAGAGCTGGACAGCAGTGTCGAAATCTTTTGCAATGAATGCGGACATGGCCTGAGCATATAAAACCAGAGAATTATCGGCGTTGAGGCGCCGGGCTTTTTTTAGTTGCTTTTGGGCGTCATCGACAGCGTCCCTGGAGAACAGGTGCAGACTGTACAGGGCATGCAAATCGGCATTATTTGGAGCGACCTGAAGAAGCCGCCAAGCCATGGGGCCGATACCTGCCAGATTGCCATTAACAAGGTTGCGCTTTAAATCCTCGATTATCGCATCCTTGTTTTGTTCCAGAAATGCCTTGTCAAAAGCACCGGCATCTTCCAGCAGCAAATCTTCGAATGGATACTTTATTGCGTGGGCGGAAGGAGGCCGGGTCAGTATCAGTAAACCAAGTGCCGCCGACAAGAACAGGACCGTTTGCAGAGAAAATATTTTGTGGCAACCCATCGGTACCATTCCTTCCATTATTTTGATTTCAAAATCGTTATTGTTTTCTGAATGTTATTAAAAACCAAAGCTGCCGTCAATAGTCAAAAACAAAGGGCGGAACATGTGCCCCGCCCTTTGTTGATACAATCCAGATTTTAGCTTAACAGGTTTTAGCCTAAATGGCTGACTAGTTCTTAATTTTGCGGCGACTCAATGCAGCGAGACCGATCAGACCCGTACCTAGCAGAAACATGGTCGCGGGTTCAGGAACACCTGTCGGCGGGTCAACCGGCGGCTGAGATATGATTTCCTGGGTCTTAATTTCAACAAATGCTTTTGTAAAAGACACAGCGTTATTTCCGCCGGCACGCAGGATATCTAAATTCCACGCTGCACCGCCGTTTTCCAGCGCCATGGCCACATACTGAGTTTCAGTGTCTCCAGCTCCACTCCCTGTCGTAGCACCGGTAGCCAGGTTGTAATTGCCATCAGGGGCCACTAATATGGCATTTTGAACACCGGCGGTGGCGTCATCGAGATCATTGCCATCCGCGACACGTCCGAGCGCGGCGCCCGAATCAGAGCCGAAATCATTGTCTACGACGACATTGAGCAGCGCATTTTTCGCACCCAGGGCAGCTAATGTGCTCGCATAAGTGTCCGAAGATCCGTTGTCACGATCTTCATCAGTAATAAGAACGATGTTTACGGCTGCGGTGGAGCGAAAGCTGTAGTTATCCAAAGCATAATTGATTGCTTGCCAGCCATCCTCAAAGCTCCCACTTGTGACCAGACTTCCAGCTGCTGTTGCCATTTGGGCAGCGTTCCCCCAATCTCCCGTACCAACCGTGTGTTTATGGCCGGAGATGCCATGACCAGAATAGGCTCCAAATCCAACCAGAGCGTATTGGTTGCCGGTAACACCTGCGGCGATAAGGTTGGCATCGAGAGCAGTAACCATGGCGGGGATCCATGCATGTTCACCACCCATTGACCCGGATTCGTCCACCACGAAAATGATATCACCTGTATCGGCCGCGAATGCCGCCGATGCTGAGAACATTATTAAAATGGCCGTTAGAAATAGAATTTTTTTCATTTTTTCCTCCTGACTCGATTAGTTCAATTTCCCAATGATAAATTCCATATTTTTAATCTTTGTTGCGTAACGTTTGTATAATCCCCCCTTTCAATTATATTTATGAATCATTGTGCAAGTATAATAGAAAAAATAGTGCCAGAATTCTACAAAAAATTCATGCACACTATTCATTATTAAATCAAGTGTTTTTTCAGATAGATAGGTGGCGAATAAAATATACCTAACCAATGCTGAAACTGAAAAATTATGTAAAAAAGGTAATAAAAATAACATTAAGGTAACAATCGGATCGAAATTATGAAATGTTTCACATAATTGATATGGGTTCTTGAATCTGCTTATCAATGAACCAGGGCGGAAATATCGTATTTTCTGGAAACGCTTATTTTTACGTCGGCATTCACTTTTGCTGATTCCTTGGTGATACAACGAGCTACGCGTGAATATTATACAAAGGGAAAGTCACATATAGGCAATATGCTCCCTTTGGCACGCCTTGCCTGATTTTAAATAAAACCGGCGAACCAAAATCCGGCGCAATCTTTGTGGATTTATTTTATTCCGCGACCCTAAACCAATTTGCATTGTGAAAAAAATGTAACAATTTTGGGAAGATTTTTTCACACCTGACTTTGTAATGTTTTTTCCGTGTATTTGTAATGTCCTGAAATAGTATCTGAAATTTATAAAATGACCACGTGACTGAATCCGGCACGAATTTTGCTGCTATTCTATACCACAATGTGGTATAGAATAGCAGCTTACAATTTTGCCATCTTTGAACAGAAAATACCACATTGCGGCATATAATCTGAGTATTTACATAAAATAAAGTGAATGGAGGATTATTATGAAAAAGTTAGTAATATCATTAACAGCGATAGCTTTTGCATTCATTATTATTGCAAGCAATGTGAGTGCACATTCTATTTCGATTGGCTATGAAAATGCGGGGCCAGGTGCTGTGAACATTTGGTTGGGGACTTATCAGCATGGTGGACATCACCTTGAAGGCAGCATGGATCTTGAGGGAGTGTTAGGTACGGTGTTTTCTCCAACCACCCTGTCCTTCAACATGCTTACGGGTGATGGTGCAGCGTTTAAGCCAGCCGGGCTTATCGATGGCACAACAAATTGGTTTGTTCAGGGGACTGGCTTTAACAACAATGATCCACTTGTTGGATCAGATGCCTCATGGTTAGCAACTTTCCCTAGCCTTCCGGCCAATCATTGGCAAGGTGTTACTTTCAGTGGTTTAGGTCCTGGTAGCTACCAGTTTACTTGGGTACCTGCCTCTAATCCAACTGCTGAATGGTCGCCATATAGCCAATCAATGAATGGAATATTCGACCTCTCTGGTATTGTTACGCCGCCGGCGCCGGGGCCGATCCCGACGCCCGAGCCGGCCACCATGCTGCTTCTGGGAACAGGCCTGA